>JAACDF010000140.1 GCA_009937065.1 Gammaproteobacteria bacterium
GTGCCTCATACGGCTCCCTGAGCTCAACAGTCTCGGCTCGCTTACTCCATGCGCTCAAGAGAGTGTCCCGCATTGCGTTGCGTGCGCGTGTCAGCACATCGAGATCGGTATCACCTGACTGAATTAGGTACGTCTCAGGTAAAAATAAGCCCTCGGGTGACGTGTAGGGATCAATCAGAGATAAAAGGCGCTTGTCTTGGGTGCTTTCGAGTACTCGTGTTATCTCGGGGTGCTCCCACAGAGTCGTTAAAAACCAAGTGAAAGTAACGCCCTCAGGAATGGTGATGGAGTACAAAATCACGTCGTTCCGATCCATCCGCTCGAGTAGCTGAAGAACAGTCTCGCCCTCAAGGAGGTGATACTCACCGCGTTTTACCACAAGCTCCTTCGAGCTTAAGCGTAGACCCGCTCGAACCTTCACCGCCGAGTCGATGATGTCTTGGGATTCGAGGGTGTTCAGCACCCGAATTAACCCATCTCCCTGCCGAACTTCGAACACATCAGCTTGGGCACCGAGTTGGAGAGGTTCGTGAAGCGAATCTCGAAATGATGATAGAAGAACAGCGACGACTAGCAGGACCAAAAATAACAGTGCCAAGCTACTTCGTATCAGCATGCGGCAATTCTCAGCCGAATTTTTTGAATACGAGGGTGCCGTTAGTGCCGCCAAATCCGAACGAATTCGATACCGCTATATCGATCGATCGTTCTTGCGCCGTCCCTGGTACGTAGTTCAAATCACAGCCCTCGTCCGGGTTCTCGAGATTAATCGTGGGCGGTGCAACTCCATCGCGTATCGCCATTACCGAGAATATAGCCTCCACAGCACCTGCGGCACCGAGTAGGTGACCAATCATCGACTTGGTTGAGCTAATCGCCAAATCATAAGCGTGATCAGCAAACACACTCTTTATGGCAAGTGTCTCGGCAACATCACCCGCAGGCGTCGATGTCCCATGCGCATTTATGTAGTCCACGTCCGAAGGATTAATTCCAGCATCTAAGAGCGCATTGCGCATTGCAAGAGCAGCACCGCGACCATCCTCGGGCGGAGATGTCATATGATACGCATCACCGCTCATACCAAAACCTACCACCTCCGCGTAAATCTCCGCGCCCCTGGCCTCTGCGCTTTCTAGCGATTCGAGCATCATGACACCGGCCCCGTCGCCGAGCACAAAGCCGTCTCGGTCTCTGTCCCAAGGACGTGAGGCGTGCTCTGGATCATCGTTACGCGTTGACAGAGCTCGAGCCGCCGCGAAACCGCCCAAGCCGACAGGCGTCGTTCCCATTTCAGCACCGCCCACAAGCATTGCGTCCGCATCGCCAGCGGCGATGAGTCGAGCGCCCAAACCGATGCTATGTGTACCTGTTGTGCATGCAGTCACCATAGCGAGGTTGGGACCTCGAAGGTTAAATTCAATAGACAAGTTGCCAGCCACCATATTGATGATGGAACCGGGAACAAAAAACGGAGAAATTTTGCGAGGACTCGAGTTGTTGAGCGTTAGAGACATCTTCTCGATGAGACCGATGCCACCAATGCCTGCGCCGACGTTACAGCCGACTCGGTCCTGGTTTTCTTCGGTGATCTCGAGCCCTGAGTCACGCATAGCCTGAATGCCAGCGACCATCCCATACTGAATAAACGCATCCATACGCTTAGCATCGCGTGGCTCTAGGTACCCATCGGTCGAAAAATCATTGAGACTGGCACTGAAACGCGTCGAGAATGCAGACGCGTCGAAATGATCAATCGGGCGAACACCATTCTTGCCGTTAGCAACGCCACGCCATGTACTCTTTACATCTAAACCCAACGCGGTAATTGCACCAACGCCAGTCACCACGACTCTGCGGTTGTTCATCTGCGCCCCCAGATTTCCCAGATTCTCAATTGTACCAGCAAAAAAAAAAGCCGCCCTTGTGAGAGCGGCCTTTTCACAAGATTACTGCCTGAAGTTAGGCTAGATTCTCGTTGATGTAGTTAATAGCCAGTTGAACAGTAGTGATCTGCTCGGCTTCTTCATCTGGAATTTCGGTATCGAACTCTTCCTCGAGCGCCATCACAAGCTCTACGGTATCAAGAGAATCCGCACCAAGATCATCAACAAATGATGACGCATTGCTTACTTCATCTTCCTTTACACCTAGCTGCTCTGCCACGATTTTCTTTACGCGATCTTCAATGTTGCTCATGACGTCCCCTTTCTGGTTTCCTGTTGTTGCCTGCCCTCAGACAGATAGCGAGCGGATTTTACCTATTATTGAAAAGATTAAAACCCACATTTTTTCGCATCACATGTACATGCCGCCGTTCACGTGAATCGTTTCGCCCGTTATGTATGCACCTGACTCGCTTGCCAGAAAGGCGACTACTCTCGCAATTTCCTCTGGCTCACCAAGACGGCCCAACGGTATTTGACCTAACATCAAGGATTTCTGATCGTCCGTCAGCACCTTGGTCATATCTGTATCAATAAAGCCCGGAGCGACACAATTTACTGTCACTGCACGAGAGCCTAACTCTTTTGCCATTGCACGCGACATACCTTCTGCGCCCGCTTTACTAGCCGCATAGTTGGCCTGACCCGCATTACCCATCTGTCCGACTACGGAAGAAATGTTAATGATGCGGCCCCAACGCGCTTTCGTCATGCCCCGCAGGCAGGCCTTACTAACCGTAAACAGCGCATTCAAATTGGTCCCGATGACATCAGCCCACTCATCATCCTTCATACGAATCATGAGATTATCGCGCGTAATACCGGCGTTGTTGACGAGAATGGTCGGCGCACCGTATTGATCTGTAACTGTTGTAACGGCTACTTTTACGGCTTCGCTGTCACTAACGTCAAGACGCAAGCCCATACCACCCCATTCACCGAGATACGATGAGATCGTATCGGCACCAGCATCA
>JAACDF010000141.1 GCA_009937065.1 Gammaproteobacteria bacterium
CTGTCTCTTCTGCCCAAATTGACAACACGAAGTCGGTATGAGCCTCTCGGCGGTAAAACAACTTCTGAATGCCGTTACCTAAGCCAACGCCAAACCACTCACCGCGTCCATAGGCAATCAAAGATTGGATTAGTTGGAAGCCACTGCCAAACGGATCGCTCCAAGGATCTTGGTACGCCATCAAACGCTTCATTCGGTAGGGCGCCATCACGATCATGCCGACCAAAATAGCCAGAGCGGCCGACACGAGGCCCAAAACATTGATCAATCTCGCGCCTGCCATGAACAGCATGCCAAAAGCCGTTGCCAACAGAATGACGGTAGCGCCAAAGTCAGGCTCCATTAGGAGCAGACCTGCGAAGACAACAAGTACAGCGATAGGTTTTAACAAGCCACGAAGTGCAGTTCGGAGCTCGTTACCGTGGCGCACCATATAGCCTGCCAGCCAGAGGACCATGGCGAACTTTGCAAACTCTGAGGGTTGGAACGTCAGCGGACCCAAGGGGATCCAGCGTTGGCTCCCATTGACGACGCGCCCGACGCCGGGTACCAGAACGATCACGAGCAAGCCCAAGGCGAGCATCAGTAACCAAGGCGACGTTTGATGCCAAACCGAGGTGGGAACGAAATACGCTATGACTCCCAAAGTGATGCCAATCCCCAAATACATCAGGTGTCGCGTCGCGTGGTGCCATTCATCACCAAACTTGGCTTCTGACAAGCTAATGGACGCGGATGAGATCGCAATTATTCCTATTGAAATCAGCGTCAACGTCAATACAAATAGAGTTGTACCCGCGTAATTCTCACGAGAAAGGGTTGCCATTAGGACACCTCCTCGCAAGCCTGTACCGCTGCTACAAAAGCTTCACCGCGTTCGCCATAATTTGCGTACATATCCAAACTCGCACAGGCGGGTGACAGCAACACAATGTCACCTGATGTCGCGACATCAGCTGCGGCCCGAACAGCGGCTTCCATACTGTCAGCAAACGAGTGCGACGTTTCTGCATCTAACACTTCTCCGATCGCCACCGCGTCGCGGCCAATCAGGACTGTATGCTTTGCGAACTGGGATACCGCTTTTGCTAAAGGAGCGAATGCTTGGCCCTTGCCGTCACCGCCAGCGATTAAAATGATGTTCTGACCGTCAGACAGCCCCTCAAGCGCCGCCACAGTTGCTCCCACGTTGGTGCCTTTGCTGTCGTTAACAAACCGAACACCGTCCCTGCCGGCAACCAGTTCACAGCGGTGTGGCAAACCTCTGAGCGTCTTAACACCCTCGATGAGTTTTTCGTAGGGCAAACCCATGGCGTGGCAAATCGCTAAAGCAGCCAACACATTATTAATGTTGTGATCTCCGACGAGAGGCACATCCGACAACGGACACAGCGTCTCGAATCCGAAACAGATCCACGGCGCACCCTCGTGGTGACGCACCCCAAGTTGCTGAATATCGGGTTCGTTATCCCGCCACAGCGTCCACGGCACGTCACTCTTACCCACCGGTTGCGTCAGCGAGTCTCGGTAGTTTGCGACCACGTGCTTCGCTCCCGCGAAGATCCGATGCTTAGCCAGGTGATACAGCGGCATGGTGTGATGCCGATCGAGGTGATCAGGTGATAAATTAAGCACAGCCGCAATGGCGAGATTCAGATCTCCCGCCCGTTCCAATTGGAAGGACGATAGCTCCAGCACATAGGTATCGACAGGATCAACAAGCAGCTCAAGCGCAGGTGTCCCCAAGTTACCGCCAACCGAGACATTGAGACCACAGGATGTGAGCAACTGCCCGACAAAGGTTGTCACCGAGGACTTGCCATTGGAGCCCGTAATACCGATGACGGGCGCCTGAGCCTCGCCCATAAACAGATCGATGTCGCCACGCACTTCAATATTGAGTGACTGCGCCAAACGAATCACCTCTGAATCCATCGCAATACCGGGCGAGGCAATCAGAAGATCCACCTGCCTGAGTACAGACTCACCAATCTCTCCAAAGTAGGTTTCGATTCCGTGCAGCTCACGACGTAAGGTGAGATCGTTACCCAGGTCAGCGCGCGTATCCATGGCAATAAAGGGTATGCCTTGCGCCTGCCAGTACCGCGCAACGGAACGCCCGGTATAACCCATACCGAGAACACCGCGTCGAACTGAACTGGAGATAAGCTCGGGCATCATTCAGTCCTACCTCAGCTTCAACGTCGCTAATCCGAATAGCACCAGCATTGCTGTGATAATCCAAAAACGGACGATCACGCGCGGCTCAGGCCAACCGGAGAGTTCGAAGTGATGATGAATAGGCGCCATTTTGAAGACACGCTTCCCACGTAACTTAAAGGAGGCGACTTGAATAATGACTGACAGTGTTTCGATGACAAAAACGCCGCCCATAATAAAGAGCACCAGTTCCTGCCGGATAATGACCGCAACAATGCCGAGCGCAGCGCCCAGCGCCAGCGCGCCGACATCCCCCATGAATACCATGGCTGGGTAGGTGTTGAACCATAGGAAGCCCAGTCCCGCACCGGCGATAGCGCCACAGAAAACGACCATCTCACCTGCGCCTGCGATATAGGCAATATTCAGGTACGACGCAAAATCCACGCGACCGGTTACATAAGCAATCATGCCCAAACCAACCGCCACCATGACGGTGGGTAGGATGGCGAGCCCGTCGAGTCCGTCGGTCAAATTGACGGCGTTGCTCGACCCGACCACTACGAGGTAAGCCCAGGGGATAAAAAGGATCCCCATGACCAGTGCGAAGTCCTTGAGGAACGGAAGATACAGTGTCAACTCTGGGACCTGAGTTGACGTGGCAAACAGATAGCTGACCGCAGCCAATCCGACCACTGATTGCCAGAAATATTTCCAGCGAGCTGGCAGACCGCGTGAATCTTTTTCCACGACCTTGCGGTAATCATCAACCCAGCCGATCGCGCCAAACAAAACCGTGGTCGCTAGAGCAACCCAGAGATACTTGCTCGTTAGATCGCCCCACAGCAAGGTACCTGAAGCAATGGCAACAATGATGAGCGCGCCACCCATGGTAGGCGTGCCGGCTTTACTCAGATGAGATTGGGGTCCGTCAACACGCACCGCCTGACCAATCTGCATCTCCTGGAGCCAGCGAATCATTCGAGGACCAACCAAGGTGGAGATCACCAGAGCCGTCATCGCGGACAAGATGCCGCGCAGCGTGATGTACTGAAAAACGGAGAACGCAGATTCCCACGCCGCCAACTGTTGTGCGAGCCAAGTTAACACGTCGCCTCTCCTGCCGATGATGTCATTGAAGTCACAAAGCGATCTAGCTGCATACCGCGTGACCCCTTAACCAGAATCGTTTCGTCTTGGAAAAACTCGGGGCAATCAGCCAACAATTGATCGGTATTGGCAAAGTGCAGAGCGCGAGAGGCGCAGTTGTCTGCAATGTGCGCCGACAGTTCGCCCACAGCGATAACTCGCTCAATACCCAGGTCAGACAGATGCCTTCCTACATCACGGTGGTAACCAGGTCCGTCATCACCGAGCTCCAGCATGTCGGCTAGCACGGCTGTGCGAGGGGGTCTGGCCTGCTTGAGCGTATCGAGCGCAGCCATGACGCTGGACGGGCTCGCGTTGTAACTGTCATCAATCAATCGGATACCCCTGTCGAGACGGAGGGTGTTACCGCGCCCCTCAACGGGTGACAGCGCCTCGATTCCTTGAGCAATAAGCGACAGATCAATATCCAGCGCCGTGGCTGCGGCTATAGCGGCCAGCGCATTGGTCGCCCCGCCTTTGCCGGGAATTGAAAGGCACAATGATATGACCGTACCTCTCACATCGACCCAGATATCGGAGCCATCGAATCCGCGATCATTCCGGTCTATAAGGCGGACGTCCGCAGCGGCGTTCTCACCAAACGAAATAATCCGGGCAGGTGCTGCGCGCATTCGCCAGGTTGAGTAGTGTGATTGATCGGCATTTATTACGGCCGTATCACGCACTGTAAGGTCATCGAGAATCTCACCCTTGGTATCGACGATAGTCTCCATGCTTCCGAAGCGACCAATATGCGCCTCGAGTGCATTGAGGAGGACGACGATCTGAGGCGTAGCCATTGACTTCAAGTAGGTGATATCACCCTTCTGCGAGGCACCCATTTCGACGACCGCAAACTCGGGATTTGTCGAAAGTCGCGCTAGAGTCAAAGGAACACCAAGCTCGTTGTTCTGGTTACCCAAAGTAGCAACCGTGGCCCCCACTCCGGAGCAAATAGATTCAAGAAATGACTTCGCCGTCGTTTTTCCCGCGCTACCAGTGATCCCGATCACCGCTCCATGAAAGCGTTCTCTCATTAGACGGCCAAAGGTCGCGCACACATGCTGGGAATCGGCCGTCTGAACGTGTGGGGCATCGATCTCAATCGATCGAGTACAGGCAATAGCGGCGGCACCGTTTTCCAAGGCGCTATCGATAAAGTCATGCCCATCGACCCGGTCGCCATCAATCGCCACGAACAGGTCACCCGGCTTTACAGCACGGCTGTCGATCGCCAGACCCGTCATGGCGGTATCACCATTTTGGCAGCCTACACCCAAGCTTTGAGCTAATTCTGAGAGACGAAGCTCAAACATGCGCCGCCTCCCGGTCACGTAATGCCTGCGCGGCGCAGTCCACATCCGAAAAATTGAGCTTTTCGGTCCGAACCAGCTGATAGGCCTCGTGACCTTTACCCGCAACCAATACGGTGTCACCGGGTTGCGCATTAAGAACCGCGTAGCGAATGGCGGCGCCGCGATCAAGTTCAACGTGACATGGTGAGGTATTAACGCCGACCAGTATGTTGTCGACGATGACCTCGGGCGATTCAGAACGTGGATTGTCATTGGTGACAACCAGCTGATCAGCCAGCGAATCGGCGATGCTACCCATCTCAGGACGCTTACCTGCATCACGATCGCCACCACAGCCAAAGACAACCCAAAGCGCCCCGACACATGACTGCTTCAGTGCACTGAGCGCACTCGCTAGCGCATCCGGTGTATGTGCATAGTCAACAACCACCCGGATGTCGCTACCACCTTTGACCTCTTGCATCCGACCATCCACCGGCAGCAGATGCGAGGCTGCATTTGCCACTTCCGTAAAGGGGAATCCAAGACCCGCTATGGCGATAACGGCGACAGTGACATTGAACGCATTGAACCGACCGTGGAGCGCCGGGCGTATCTCAGCTGTGCCGAAAGGGGAGTGAATCTGAAACTCCAAGCCTGATGATGTTTCATTCACTACGTTGATGTAGACGTCGGCCGCGGGGTCTACAAGTGAGACGCCCAGCGCCGGACTTGAAGAGGCCTTTTTTGCCTCGCATGTAGCTGCATCATCTGCGTTATAAATCACCCGCGAAGGCGTAAAGTCATTAAAGAGCCGCAGCTTGGCATTCCGATAACTTTCGAGATCACCGTGGTAGTCCAAATGGTCTCGGGTCAGATTGCTGAACACTCCGGTATGAACTGTCAGACCATCCAAGCGGCCCTGCTCGAGTGCATGACTCGAGGCCTCAATAGCCGCGTGACGTATTCCCTCATCGCGCCACGTAGCCAGGCATCGATTCAATGACACTATATCGGGTGTTGTATTTTGAGCATCGACCGCGTCGCCAGCGCGGGTTCTCGCTCCCAGCGTACCGATCGTGCCAGCTGACGCACCCAAGAGGCGCAATAGCTGCCCCATATAGTCAGTAATACTGGTTTTACCATTCGTGCCGGTCACCGCTAACAGCGATAGATCACTACTAGGGTCTTTGTAAAACCGTCGAGCAATCTCGCCAAGCTGCGTCTTTAATCCCTTAACCGGGATGACGCGTGGATCAGACGTCTCCAGACCCTCTGCTTCAGCCAAAACCACAACTGCACCGCTTGAGAGCGCAGCGTCAATGTACTCTCTACCGTCCGACGCCAGCCCTCGGATGGCCACAAACACACCGCCGCGCTCAATAGATCGGCTGTCCAGAGACAACCCGGTCGGCATCAGACTATGCAAGGGCGCAGGGACATGAACCATCGATTGAGTCAACGCTGCAAGATTCATTTCAGGCACGGGAATTATCCTCCCGCGACACAGCTAGTATTCGACCGTTCGACACTGGCTCAGCCGTATTTGGGACTACGTTTTTTATCCGCAGCACCTCTTGCGTGATTCTTGAGTAAACCGGCGCCGCTGCAGCACCGCCGCCGTAGGCGTCTCCTTCAGGCTCATCGATAACCACGACCGTTACATATCGCGGTGACTCCACTGGCGCAACACCCACAAATAAGGCGACATAACGGTCATCGAGGTAGCCCTCGCGTCCTACTTTGTGGACCGTGCCGGTCTTACCTCCGACATCAAAGCCCGCAACCGTCGCACGCTGCGCTGTACCCTCTGGACCTGTTACCCGGTGCAGTACAGTGACGACTTTTTCTGCGACAACCGGCGAGATAATTTGACGGCCGGCCCTGCCCTCACTGCCATCGCTGTGAGCTTCCTGCGCCAAAAGGGTCAGTGGAACCATTCGGCCCTCGTTCGCTAGCACTCCATAGGCATGAGCCAATTGAAGTGGCGTCACCAACAAACCGTATCCAAAAGCTGGCGTCACACGATCGATAGCGCTCCAGAAATCATGGTCCGGTAGACGTCCCGCACGCTCACCTGGGAATTCCGCCCCGGTTAGCTGACCCAGACCAAAACGCTGAAATACATCGATGATGTGCTCGTGCCCTATAGCCTGAGCTATCTTGGTGACACCCACCTGACTCGATTTCTCAATGACGCGCGAGACCGTAATTTCACCGTAATTACGCGGGTCGGGCAGCACCTTGCTACCAACCGTAATTCTCCCGGGTGACGTATCGATCAGGGTTTCAATATCGAACTCACCGCTTTCGAGCGCGGCCACCAGCGTTAATGGCTTTACCGTTGAACCGGGCTCAAACACGTCGGTGACCACTCGGTTGCGCATGGCGGCGAGGTCTAACTGTCCGCGCCGATTTGGGTTAAATGAGGGCAGATTAGTCATGGCCAGAATTTCGCCCGTCATGGCATCGAGCGTCACTGCAGATGCCGCTGATGCACCCGTCTCTCTCATTGCTCGTAGCAATTCTCGGTGCTGTACATGTTGCAGCCGCAGATCGATGCTGAGCCGAATCGACTGGCCGTCAGCCGCCTCTGACACCACACCAATATCTCGAATGGACTCGCCGTGAAGATCCTTAATGAAACGTTTTTTACCGGGTCGACCTTGAAGACTGCTTTCAAAAACCAATTCGACACCGGTTGCTCCTGCACCATCGATGTCCGTAGTACCCACCAACTGCGAGACCACCTCGCCTGCAGGATAGAACCGCTTGTATTCCCGCTGGCCGTAAACACCCGGGATATCAGCCACAAGGACCGCTCGCGCTGTCTGGGGTGTTTGATGTCTCGCTAGATACATGAACTGTTTTTTTCGATAACGATTCAATCGAGCCGTGAAGTCTGAGACTGGCAGATTCATGAGCTCTGCAATTTCTCTCTCGCGACCGCTTCCAAGTAGCTCTTGAGGGTTTGCCCAAAGCGTCACCACGGGCGTAGAAACTGCGAGTGGCGCACCTCGGCGATCGGTGATCAAACCGCGATAAGCTGGAATTTCTGCAGATCGAACCGCACGCAGGTCACCTTGTCGTTGGAGAAAATCAGCACCGTATTGACTCGCACCAATCTGAAGTTGAACCAGCCGCAGAATCAACATCCCAAAAAGACCCGTTAGCAATGCCACTACCACGACGATTCGCCACGTAAAGATGGGTGGGGCTTTAGCTTTAGCGCTCATTCAGTCACCACCCTGATCGCTCCCGTATCAGGCGATGTCATGGTAAGGGACTCGCGCGAGATCGCACTCACGCGGTGCGGGGCCGAGAGCGTTGAGTATTCAAGTACCAGACGACTGTAATCTTCCTGCAACAGCCAGCGCTCGCTCTCCTGCGCCTGAAGCTTCGTAAATAGAATTCTGGTTTGATAGGTTTCACTGACCACCGAGAGCGCGCTCATCACGACGCCAAAAAAGCAGACAAAGAGACCCACGGGCGAAGTAAGGAAATGACGGATCATGCGCGACGCTCCGCTACCCGCATAATCGCCGACCGCGAACGGTGATTACGCCGCACTTCGTCCGAAGACGGCTTCACAGCCTTACCAACTAAGTTCAGTGTTTTCCCTGTATCGCTGTCGATGACTGGCACGTATTTCGGGAGTTGCTGACCGCGGGCCTGGTCACGCATAAACCGCTTAACGATGCGGTCCTCCAAAGAGTGAAAACTGATGACTACCAGGCGCCCACCCTCGGCAAGCGTGTCGACCATATGACTCAGCGCAATCTCAAGATCTTCAAGCTCTCTATTAATAAAAATGCGGATCCCTTGAAAAGCACGAGTTGCAGGGTGCTTGTTTGGTTCCCATTTGGGATTCGCTTCCGCCACGATAGTAGCCAACTGCTTCGTGCGCGTTATTGGAGACTCGGCACGCGCCTTCACAATGGCCGACGCCATTCGCTTAGCAAAGCGCTCTTCGCCGTAGGTCTTAATGACATCGGCGATATCGACTTCAGACGCCGTTGCCAACCACTCTGCAGCCGTTATCCCAGTGCGTGTATCCATACGCATATCGAGCGGCCCGTCGTCGCTGAAACCGAATCCGCGGTCCGCATTGTCTAGCTGTGGTGACGAGACTCCAAGGTCAAGCAAAATACCGTCGAGCCCCCCCGTCGCGACATGCGCGGAGATGTCGGCAAAGCTTGCTGGCACAAACTCAAAACGCGGGTCATCGGAGAATTGTCCTGCCGAACTTTCCGCCTGCGGATCCTTATCAAACGCAATGAGGCGACCGGACGAAGATAGTGAACTCAGAATCGCCCGACTGTGACCGCCACGCCCAAATGTTCCGTCGAGGTAGGTGCCGTCGGGCTTGATGGTAAGGGCCGCTACCGACTCTTCGAGCAATACGGAAACATGCTCCGCCTTACTCAAAGCTTCAACTCCATCAGCTCAACTGGGAGATCACCCTGCTCTGCCGCCAGTGCTGCCTCGCACTCAGCCTCCCAGAGGGACTCTGACCAAAGTTCTAACTTATTACCCTGGCCCACAAGGACCACACGCTTTTCTAGATGCGCGTATTCGCGCAATGCACCGGGAAGCAGAACTCGACCATTACCATCCAGATCAAGGTCACTGGCATAACCCAACACCAAGCGCTGGAAACGCCGGACGGCCGGGTTTAGCGTTGGGAGATCTTGAATATCTCGCTCTATGCGCTCCCACTCCCTGAGCGGATACAAGACGAGACAAGCCGACTGGGTATCGATGGTGACAACCACGGAGCCCGCACTGATATCCAGAAGCGACTCGCGCTGGCGCGCAGGGACAGATAACCGCCCTTTCGCATCTAGATTGATGTGCTGCACTCCCCTGAACACCACAAATCTCCACTTTGGCTCTCAAAAAGACAGGTAATTCCCTAATTACCCACTTTTTCCCACTAATCACCACTTTAACAATCAAGGGATAGCCGGTCAATGCGAAGAAAAGAAAATATCTAAGTAATTCAGAGCCTTATCTGCGTCGATGAATGACACCAGAGCAAAAAAAAGCGCCTCGCGAGCGGACACATAAACAAGAAAAAACTCAGTCCATTAGCTCTTAATTGCAGAGAATTTCTACATAAAAAACATAAAAAAGAATAAAAATTTATTTTATATTTCTAAAAGATATAAAGGAGCACCCCCGAATGGGGGTGCATAGGTGAGTCAGTCGATAAGCCGGGTTCTGTCGAGAACGGTCATTCATCTGCGACACTCGTCACCAAGTGCCTGTAGCGACCTACCCGGATCCGCCGAGGGTCACGGCATGAGGATCCCTATTTGGTCTTGCTCCGAGCGGGGTTTACCATCGCCACGCCTGTTGCCAGCCGCGCGGTGCGCTCTTACCGCACCTTTTCACCCTTACCTGAATCAGATTCAGGCGGTTTCCTTTCTGCTGCACTTTCCGTGAGCTCACACTCCCCAGGTGTTACCTGGCGCTCTGACCCATTGGAGCCCGGACTTTCCTCTGTATCTTTAAAATACAGCGACCGTTTAACTGACTCGATGAGACATTAGCACTCGGAACCCACTGACTCAACGCTACTAATTACGGTCGGCTAATCAGGGTTTGGTAGAGATCTCGTGACTTAAGGCCATAGTGATCGGCAACGAGCTGTGCGGCTTTTCTCGGAGGTAACTCGCCGGCAAGTGCACGTAGCAAATTAAGCGCCTCGTTGCTCATCCCTTTGGCTTTATGTACCTCTGCCGCAATCATGACAACAAACTCGCCTCGTTGCTGATTCGGATCCTCTCTGACCCAGTCGCGGATAGCCGTGGCACTGTCGCGGCGGATGGTCTCAAACGTTTTGGTGAGCTCTCGCGCAATGCATACCTCACGGGCAGCACCCAACACATCCTCAATGTCATTCAGCAAATCCAGTATTCGATGCGGTGCCTCATAGAGGATAATCGTTGACTCACTGGACTGCAGGGCCTCGAGGCGATTTCGACGAGCGCTTTGTTTAGGCGGTAGGAAACCCAAGAACTGAAAACTGTGGGTCGGCAAACCCGCCGCGCTGAGCGCCGTAATAGCAGCACAGGGGCCGGGCAAGGGTACAACCGACATACCCAACGATTGAACGGCTCGGACCAATTGATAACCCGGATCCGAAACCAAAGGCGTACCCGCGTCACTGATCAGTGCGATCCGCTCTCCTTTTGCAACACGTTGTGCAAGGGCGACCGCCGCACTTTCGCCGCTATGCTCGTGAAAGCTTATAACGGGGGTCGTGATCTGATAGTGGTTAAGAAGCGTCCGAGAATGTCGAGTATCCTCCGCTGCGATGACATCAACGGCTTGCAGTACCTCCACCGACCGCAGGGTCATATCCCCAATGTTTCCGATGGGTGTGGGCACAACATACAATGCGGCTTTCAATTCACGCTCCTCTCCGTACAATCAGTGGAAACTCGGCGGCTCTTTTGTGATGACATCGAAATATTCAACGAGCGCAGCGCATAATCGCACTTTCTCAGCGCTACTGCACCGATCTGTATTGATGCTACTTGCGCTGATGGCCATTGCGTCCTGCGCCACGCCACCACCCGAGCCACCAAAGCCTCGTGAACCTGCAACCTCCTACCCTATGCCCTCGAGAGATAAAACCGTGGACGTAGACGGTAAGGAGAATCGATTGGATGCGAAGGTTGTCGCCTGGAATCAGCAGATAGCACGGGAACGCGGCTGGCTATTCGCATTGGCGGAACTAGATGCCGTAGACTCGAAACTTATCTCGCCAAAAACGGACGCCTTCATTACTTCTCAGCTGCTCTGGTTAAAAGGCGATATAGAGGAATCGAATCGACTTTTAGGCACAATTTCCGCAGATACCGAAGAAGAACTAGACGCTCTGTTATCCGAGCGACAGCGCAGGCTTTCGGAGAGCGGGCAGCCGGTTGATGCGGCGAGAGTGGCTCTCGAGCGAATGGCAATGCAGGAGTCCGGTACCGGCAGTGTCACTTCATCCATCGTTTTCGATCTCTTATCACAGGCAACAGAACAACGACTCGCCTCTGAGCTTCGTCGGACTGAACCCAACAGCGACTGGCAGACTTGGTTGTCGTTGAATCGCGCCTACCGGCAGGGGCGCCCGGCGGTGCTGCAGTGGCTTAGCGAAAATCCTCAAATGAGGCTAGGTACATTGGATCTTCCCTCGGGCTTACAAACCTGGCTAGAGAGTGAGCCGCCAAGTCGCATCGCTGTGCTACTGCCTCTTAGTGGCCGCCTGAAAGCCGCTGGGCAAAGTGCGCTAGGTGGCATCGTGGAAGGCATCTTTGCTAATTACCGAGATGCCAGCCTGCGGCCCGAACTCATTACCATCGATACCGAGGCAGCCGAAACGGGGATGGCCGCCTATGTAAAGGCCTTGGAGTCGGGGGCTGACTTCGTTATTGGACCGTTAACCAAGGAGCGTGTCGCGGAGCTCGCGAGTGCGGACCAATTACCTGTCCCAGTTCTAGCGCTCAACCGTGCGTCACCTACAAACCAAGCCTCGAGTCAAACGGCGTCAGAATGGCAAATGCTGAGCATGAGTCTCGCACCTGAGGACGAAGCTGAACAACTTGCCCACCTCGCATGGTCTGAAGGCCTCAGAAACCCACTGATTATTGCTCCCGACAGCGCTTGGGGGAATCGTATGAGAGGCGCTTTCTCGGCCTCCTGGCGTTCATTAGGCGGAGCGGTGAGAGAGACAGCACTTACTAGCCCTGACGAAACAGATAACGCAGCCATCGCGCGTGGTCTCGCGACACTCAGTAGTGAGTCTAGAATAAAAGAGGTAGAGCGTGCTTTTGAGGCTCCAGTGGACACACAGGCGCGCCGACGTGAGGATGTGGACTCTGTTATCTTGCTATCGCCCACAGCACAGATGGCCCGTGAAATACGCCCACTACTGCGGTTTCACTATGCTGGAAAACTGCCTGTCTTTGCGCCATCGTCCATTTTCCAATCAGATGAAAGCATCACTAACCGAGACCTAAACGGCATTAAATTTGTGCTCCCGCCCAGCGCTGTTAGAACGCCTAAAACTGATTTAATCCCTCTGCATGCCTTAGGTGCAGATGCAGCAGCCTTAGTAGACCACTTCAGCCAAGCTAGTAGCACCCGCGGTACGCTCATGTTTGGTGAAACGGGCGATCTGAGCATTGATTCGCAGGGTAATGTGCGTCGACGACTGAAATCCGTTGTTTTCTCCCGAGGACGCGCCCGCTCTATTTGATGACACTGAGTCATAGGATGGAGGGCTATAGAGATTACTCAATCGACAGGCGCTTATTGGGAGCAACGAGCTCACGATTTGATTGTATCGAGAGGCGCCACGGTTATTGCGCGCAATTACACCAGTCGACGCGGTGAAATCGACCTTATCGCTTTAGACCGGGGCACAGTCGCTTTCATTGAAGTAAGATACCGAAGGCGTCCTCAATTCGGCTCGGCTTTGGCGTCGGTATCTCTAGCAAAGCAACAGAGGGTATTGATGACAGCTCAAGCATTTTTGTTGTCTCATCACGACTATTGCAATCGATATTGCCGGTTTGACATCATCGGCTTTGACGGCCGCAGCGACAGTACAAGAGCTCAGTGGCTCAAAGGAGCATTTGGCTCAGCCGAGTACCCAAACTATGAGTAACTTCGATATCGTCTCTAAACTATTCCACGAGCACATTGAATACTTGAGCTTGTCTGCGGATACCATTGCCGATGTCTGCGATACGGCCGCGGTCCATTTGGCTGATGCCATCGTTTCGGAAAAGAAGGTCTTTTCGATTGGCGTAGGCCTTGATGCGTCTACCGCTCTTTCTTTTTGCCAACTGATCCGTGACGGCGTGTGGTTAGAGCGACCTTCGCTTCCGATTATCGAGCTTACAGCCACGCGAGCAGAACCCACCGGAGCCGGCGTGTCGTGGGTAACACGAGAATTAAAAAGTTTGGGGCAACCAGGAGACGTTGCCATTGTCTGGGGATCTCAACTCGCACCTAACGACGTAAACGCCCTAAGTAATGCCGCCGAGCAACGCAACATTCGGGCATTCTGGGTCGGGACCCAAGGCCCCACCATGAGCCTGAGCTTTACCGAATCCGATCCGCAGATGCGCTATAGCCTGTCGAATATTACAGCGCTTACAATGGCGCGCGTAACTGAGACTCATCTCTTCGGCGCGTAGTAGCGACCCTACTTTACAAGCTTCAAAGAGGGTCGTTTTGACGACCCTGGAGCGATGGGTTCTGGCTCAGGTGGCGGTGTTGGGTCATTGAGCTCGTCGTCATCATCAAAGATCATGCCCTGCCCATTTTCTCGCGCATAGATGCCCAAGACACTGTCGAGAGGCAAGAATACCTCGAGTGGCACGCCGCCAAACCGCCCGCTAAATGACACGGCATCGTTACCCAAATTAAGGCTAACTACAGCTGTGGGCGATATATTCAAGACAATTTGCCCCTCAGTAACATAGTCCTCGGGAACAACAACACCATCGCTGGCTGCATCGATCAGTACGTGAGGCGTGCAGTTGTTATCTACAATCCAATCGTAGATGGCTCGAACAACGTAGGGTTTACTGGGCGTCACTCGAGTGTCTCCTAACTCAAGTGCGCATTTCACGCTCTTGTATCGTCAGGCTCTCCTGGAATGCCTCTCTACCAAAAAGGCTGTCCATGTACCCATACAAGGGCTTAGTCTGTTTGCTTGCCTTGACATCCACGCCAAGCGCAGGAAGGCGCCATAAAATAGGCGCAATGCAGCAATCAACCAGGGTGAAATCCTCGCTAATAAAGAACGGCTTCTCGGCAAAGATGGGTGAAAGCGCTGTTAAGCTATCGCCAAG
>JAACDF010000142.1 GCA_009937065.1 Gammaproteobacteria bacterium
TACTAAGCCTGCAGATGCCGTCGCTCGAGCTTGGGCTGCTCCTTAGAGTCAACCTCTGTGAAAAGTTGACTGGCGGCCGTGCATTGACTCAGGGCATCGGCTGCCAGCAATACGGCTCCGGATGTCCAAGTCGGTTTCTCTAAAGGCCACAAGACGTCTTCTTCAAACTGGTACCCCGTCCAAAACACACCAGCCTCGTCACGCCACTGCCATAAACAGTCGAACAAGGCTTGGGCTCTTGCAACATCACCCACACTGAGTAGCGCCATGGTCAATTCACAGGACTCAGCCACCGTGACCCAGGGCTGATGATTCTCACACCGACAACCCAATCCCGACTCGACAAATTCATGCCAGCGCGCGTTGATGCGCTCGAGACCTTGCTCACCCTGAAAAACACCAGCTAGAACAGGGTAGAACCAGTCCATTGCATAGCGCGCTTTACTCTCCCAGTTTCGGTCAAACCGCTCAGGTCGGTGTCGTAGCGCCGCACCAAGCTTTCGTCTTGCCTCACGCCATTGGGGTTTAAGCACACCTAGTGTTCCTGCGATGTGCAACGCACACTCAAATGACTTGTAGATCGAACTGCTTCCCGTCACCAGTGCATCGTCCATCGCCGCACCCGAGGTATCACAAGCCCATGCCACTTCACCGTGCTCCGATTGCATGGACACGACGAAATCTATCGCGCGCTCAACGGTTGGAAACAGTCGCTCCAGGAATACTCGATCCTCGCTGATCAAATAGTGGTGCCATACACCCGCAGCAATGTAGGCGACGTAATTGGTTTCACGCCGGGTCACATTGGCCGGCTTACCCTTAATGTAAGACGCCCACCAACTGCCATCGTCCAACTGCTCGCTCGCAAGCCAGTCATAGGCACGCTCGGCTGCAGTGAACTCACCCGCAATGCTGAGACCCATTGCGGCCTCTGTATGGTTCCAGGGGTCGGTATGCCCACCGTCAAACCAGGGGATCTCGCCATTCTCTCGCTGAGATGCGAGTAAGTAGTCCACTGTCGGTTGCAACGCATCAGCCGGATAGGGATAGGGGGCAGGGGTGCTATGACTCATGTCCTAATCCTAGTGCTTTTCTGACCGATCAAAATACAATACGACACTCTTCCCCATCCACGGATTGGTCACAGCTTCAATTGCGCGGGTCACCCATGGACGCTTCATCAGATCCCAGACCAAGAATCGGTGATACCACTTAAGAATAAAGGGCTCGCTTCGCGCATGCCAAAAAAGACATTTAAGCCACCAATAAGGTACATGGAGAGCGTGTGCACCATGACGACGCGTCTCGGCTAACGCGTAGCGCTCGACCTCTCGGCGCAGGTGCGAGGCATTAAAAATTCGAATATGCCCGCCCGGCGTTCGCCGATACGCGTCGCAAAGCGACCAACACACGCGCTCTGGCCAGCTTCGCGGCACACTAATGCACAGCCGTCCATCTGGCTTTAGAACGCGATCTATCTCTTCAAGGAAGCCAATGTAATTGGGGATGTGCTCCAGAACCTCTGAGCAAATGAGCCGATCAACGGAATGATCTGCCAGCGGAAGTGACAGACCATTCGCCTGAACAAAATCCACCGAACCCTTCGGGCTATAGGTCGCCATATCGGCAATTCGTGACTGCGCCGTCTTCAAATCCTGATGCGACAAGTCGAAACCAATGACGGTTACATCATCCTGAAGATAGGCGGTCAACGAATGACGCCCCTCACCACAACCCAAGTCGACACAGACGTGGCCTGGAAGCACATCAAAATAATCAAAGTCAACGGTCAGCATGCGGCCATACGGTCCCGGTAATAGGCTTCCATTCGCTCAGCACAACGATTCCAACAAAAGTGCTGCTCCACTCGCGACAACCCTCTTGAGGCATACTCGCTTCGTAGATCGTCGTCCTCGAACAGGCGGCGAATTGCGTTGGCAAGCGCTTTGGCGTCGCCGGCTGAAACCACCAGACCCGCATCTTCAACCACTTCTGCGAGTGCACCTCCGTCCGTCGACACCAGGGGAACACCACAGGCCATAGCCTCAACCGCCGGCAGACCGAATCCCTCGTAAATAGAAGGAACAACGGCAACAGAGGCGCTTGCGTATTTTTGGACCATCTCCTCGTGACTAATGCCGTTGCAACTCTCCACCACCCTCTCAAGCCCCAACGAAGCAATCAGCCTCTCTGTATCGCCGCCCGGCTTTGGCCGACCCACCAGCGTTAAGCGAATACCCGGATAGTCCGGCCGCAAGGACGCAATGGCATGCAGTAATACCGACAAGCCTTTAAGCGGTGCGTCGGCAGATGCCGTGGTCATCAGTCGATGCGATTCGCGTTCCTTGTCAGGGAGCGGTCTGAATAGCTCGCTATCAACGCCCAGATGCATTACGGAAATCGCCGATCGATCAACATTAAAGTCGTCGCTAATATCCTTTGCTGATGCGCCAGAAACGGTCACCACCGATTGCAACTGAGGCGCTACGCGTTTTTGCATGCGCAGAAAGCTGTGCCAACGATGAATCAGAAGCCTCATATACCACCGTGGCTCAGAGGCGAGGGCAACACGGTAATCTTTGGTAATGGGGTGATGAATAGTTGTAACCAAAGGCAGCCCACGATGCTGCAGAGCTAGGGTTCCATCAGCAATCGTCTGGTTATCGTGAATAATATCGAACTCAGATTCACGTCCCACAAACCACTTCTTAACCCTCTCCCCAAAGGTATAGGGCTCTGCAAAACCGCCTGTGAGTTTACTAAACCACTCGACACACTCTAGCCGAGAGAGCAATTGTCGAGGGCGTATCGATTTTAGGCCATGTTCATATAAATCCAGGCTCGGCAAACGAACCAGGGTGACCTCCGGATCAAGTTGCGGGTATGGAGGGCCCGAGATCACGGTCACCTGGTGGCCTCGTCGCGCCAAGGAGCGGGAAAGGTATTTGAGATATATGCCCTGCCCACCAGAATGTGGAGCAGATCGGTACCCTAAAAGCGCAATCTTGAGTGGCACATCAGACACCGGCGGCTGAGACATTAATGTTGGGGAGCTGAGAGAATTCACTGCGAACACCGGTAAACCGTCATAAAGTATGGCAATAGTTTTTGCCTACGGCAAGAAGTACAACAAACGTCTCGCAATGCCTACAAAAGTCCCTTTTCACAGCCGGGCATCGATCCACTCCAGGCAGGTACGGATAATGTCGTCTTTCTCAGGCTCGTTAAACAACTCATGATACATGTCCGGATAAACCGTTATGTGCTTATCAGCCGCACTCAAATCTTCAATAAACTGGCGCGACGCCATAACCGATGTCAGCTGATCTTCCTCGCCATGCAGCAGTAAGGTGGGTAGAGAAATCTGACTCGCACGCCCAAGCACGGCGCTCGCCTCATCAAAAAGCGATAGCACGGTTCTGGCAGGAATATTGTCATGATGTACAAGCGGATCAGCGAGATACGCATCCACCACTGCCTGATCACGAGAGACGGCATTCGCGTCAATCTCCAGGGCTTTGGCGGTTGGGATTAGGGCGCTCAAAGCTCTTAATAGCCATGCTTGCCATGCGGGTGGTGGGGTCGGAACGCCCAGCAGAGGCCCCGTGAGGATGAGTGCCTGATAGTCAGTCTGCGCGTCAAGCACTGCGCGCGCCGCAATCAGACCACCCATGCTGTGGCCAATCAAAACGACGGGTAGATCAGGGTGTTCTGACGCTATATGCGCTCGCAGCTCAGAAACCCCAGCCGTTAGATCGCTGAAAGATGCAGCAAAGGCGCGCCTTCCGGGCGACTGCCCATGCCCAATATGATCCAAAGCGTAGACGTGAAGATGATTTGCGGTAAATGCTTGCGCTACATGATCGTAACGACCTGAGTGCTCACCGAGCCCATGACTAATGAGAACAACCGCTTTTGCAGTGTCGTTAGAACACCAAGAGCGAAAAAAGCGCTCGCTCACCAGTTTGCTCGTAGATGCCCCCATTGCGACTTCCTCTTGTTTTGGTGCTAGCTCACCGGTGTTAGCCACGCTCCGTACTGTGACTCGCGCCCGCGAACCGCGTCGAAGTAAATCGATTGCAACTGCTGTGTCAGTGGCCCGCGGCTCCCTGAGCCAATCGCACGACCATCGAGCTCGCGGATGGGTACCACTTCGGCCGCTGTGCCCGTAAAGAACGCCTCATCGGCAACATAAACCTCGTCACGAGTAATTCTTCGCTCTTTAATTTGGTAACCAAGATCAGCCGCAATTTTAAAAATACTGTCGCGCGTAATGCCCTCCAAACAGGAAGTCAACTCAGGCGTGAAGACGGTACCGTCTCGCACTATGAAGACGTTTTCGCCGCTACCTTCAGCAACATAGCCCTCGTTATCCAGAAGGAGCGCCTCCTCACATCCTGCGTCAAGCGCCTCGCGTAAGGCCAAAATAGAGTTGATGTAATTACCGTTCGCCTTTGCCTTACACATGGTGATGTTGACGTGATGCCGGGTGTAACTTGAGGTTCGCACACGAATACCGCGATCACGCGCCTCTGGATCCATGTAGGAAGGCCAAGACCAGGCGGCGATCATAACGTGAGTTTTTAGGTTATCCGCACGAAGCCCCATTCCCTCTGAGCCAAGGAAACACATGGGTCTGAGATACGCCTCGTCTAGACCATTAACGCGAACCACTTCGCGCTGCGCTTCGTTCAAAGTATCCTTGTCGTAAGGCATATCCATCTGCAATATTTTTGCGGATCGAAATAGCCGATCGGTGTGTTCATTCAGTCTAAAGATGCAAGTGCCGTCGCCCTCGGTAGCGTAGGCTCTCACTCCCTCAAAGACACCGAGCCCATAGTGAAAGGTGTGCGTTAATACATGCACTTTTGCCTCTCCCCACGGAACGAGCTCGCCGTCTAGCCAGATAGATCCGGTCAGCTTTGACAGGTCCATATTTATTCCTTATTCACCGCTCGCGGATGGCTCGCGAGTCATTACAAATTAGGCAGCAGACGTCTGCATACTGCACTGGCCTGCTTCATTAATTGATCGGCTTCAGCCGAGTCACTATCAGATGCACTTGACACCGCAGCGCGGTGCACTGATGACCGCAAGCCTAGATACGCTTCCTCAAGGCTATTTGCGTCACTTGAACTTAAAATCTCGCACGCTTCGAGCGCCTCGAGTATCCGAACCACGTCTGACCACCGGCCAACGTCGGGATAGTGCGCCGCATTTTTAAGAACAAGGTATTGGACCACAAATTCGATATCGACAATACCGCCGCGCTCGTATTTCAGTGCTACTCGGTGCGATACGTCGCCAATAGCCGGCGAATGGTCCCGCATTTTTTGTCGCATGGAGGTTACGTCAGCAGCGAGCATTACATGGTCTCGACTTGTAGAAAGTACGTCCGCTCTGATGTCTTCCACCTGCGCCACAAGATCCGACCGCCCCGCAACAACCCTAGCCCTCACTAGGGCTTGATGCTCCCAGGTCCAAGCATCGTGCTTCAAGTAGCGCTGTAGCGCCTGAACCGAGGTCACCACTAGGCCGGAATCGCCATTCGGCCGTAAGCGCAAATCAACCTCGTACAAACGACCACCCATCATGTTGGTCGATAAAATATGGATAACGCGTTGCGCCAAACGCGTGAAGAATCGCTGATTGTCGATGGGCTTGGCACCCGTGGTGGCGCCACTTTCGCCACTGGAGACAAACACCAAGTCTAAATCTGATTCGTAGCTGAGTTCGAGACCACCCAACTTTCCATAGGCCATGACGCAGAACCCGGCATCACCGCTCGGCTCACCATATTTTTCAACCAACTGAGCGTAAGCAATATCCACGGCTCGCTCGACAATAACCTCAGCAAGAAAGCTTAAATTATCACTGACTTTCATCAGTGAAATTGCGCCCTCGAGCTCGCTGCAAGCCACGCGAAATACAATTGCATCCTTAAAGCGACGCAGAAGCTGCATCGCGCTTTCAAGATCGTTTAGATCCACGTGCTCGAGCGTAGAATTTAGGAGTCCCTTTATCTCGTCTTTACTAGGAATGCTCAGCAACCGCTCTGGAAACAACAGCTCATCGAGTAGCTCTGGCGACTCGATGAGCTTTTCCGTAATGGGTTCGCTTCGGCTGACCAAATTAACCAGACGGTCCAGCGCAAGCGGGTTTTCACTAAGCAGAACAAGATAGGCGCTTCGCTTTAGGACCGAGGTAACAATTGAAAGCAGTCGTTGCAGCACCTGCTCAACCTCGTCTTGATCGTCCACCGCTTTTAAAATCAATGGTAGGACCTTTTGCAGACGTCGGACGCCCTCGGGATCAAGCACACGAAATCGGGTCTCATCGATAAAGTCCGAGACAACCGCCACAATGTCGCCTTCATGACGAAGTGCCAATGCTCGTATGACTGAAAAATCAAGCGAAGGTGAATCGGAATCAATCCCAATAATGAGTCGAGTCGAGTCACTTGTCTCGCTCAGCAGGGCTTCAAATTCAGCAGCAATCGCCTTGCGGTGCGCACAAATTTCATCATGGAGCTCGCTCCAGGAGTCGTAGCCCAGTAATTGCCGAAGGTTCTCTCGAATGTCGCTGACGACGGGTATCGAATGCGTCTGCTCATCGCGCAGTGCTTGAATGCCATGCTCTACCTGCCGGAGGTGCCGGTAGCTGCGTGTGAGAATTTCTTCTAGTGACTGAGTGACACATTGCTCTGTAGCGAGTGCGGCGGCCGACTCTTGAAAATTGATGGTTTGGATTGCGGGAATACGACCACCACGTGTCAGCTGGTGCGATTGGACAACAAATTCGGCCTCACGTATGCCACCAGGACCACGCTTTATATCATTAGTTAAGTCTTTGGATACGCGTTCGGTATCGATCAGCGCTTTCATATCACGCAGACCGTCTATGACACTAAAATCCGTATAGCGGCGGTAAACAAAACGCCGCGCCAACTGCTGAAATGCGCGCGTTTGCTCAGAAAGACCGGTGATACAGCGAGACTTCAGTAGCGCGTATCGCTCCCAGTCCCGTCCATGTTGCTGATAATAATTCTCCAGAGAAGGGTAACTGGCAACCAGCGCACCGCTGTCGCCAAATGGGCGTAACCGGGTATCGACCCTAAATACACGACCTTCGTGCGTCAGGCTATCGATCAGCTTAATGAGCAACTGAGCGACTCGGGTAAAAAACTCCTGATTGCTTGTGCTCGAGCGCCCACCCCTCGTCACACCCGGCTCGTCATAGACAAAAATGATGTCGATGTCGGATGATAAATTCAGTTCCTGCCCGCCAAGTTTGCCCATACCGACGACAATCAAATGCTGACGAGCCTGAGATTCCTCACCAATCGGCTCGCCAAACCGGGCCGCCACCTCAGCTTCCGCAAACTTGGTGGCTGTCCGAATTACAAAATCTGCTAAATCACTCATTGCCACCAAGGTTTCATCAAGGCCCGTGGTCTTCTGGGTAAAACTGCGCCACACGATATGCAGCATGGCGCGCTGCCTAAGTACTCTGAGTGACGATGTCAGACTCGCCTCGGTAGCCTGCGAAGCCTCATACCTGCTTTGGTATGCACAAGTAATGTAGTCAATCGTATTCGCCTGGAGTTGTGCTTCCTGCTCGAGCCAGTCAATCTGACGCTCTACTAAATTCCTGAAAAACTCGCTGCTACGCAACAGCCGCTCAGCGGAGCCCACAGCACCTGCATCATCGAGCTTTGAACAAAATTTCTCGAAACGTTGTACGCCAATTCGCTGGCTCAACAATTGAATTTGATCTTCGATGACCATCAACTAAACGAATTGCCTCTCATGGTTTTCGCACTAAAATGCTCGAACACCTGTACCGACCGCTCACGACTCAATAAGACGCGGAAGCGTTCCAAGGGTAGGAACCATACCTAACACCTAATATACTCCCAATCCGTTGTGGCGCGGCGGTTTTGCCGCATTAGTACCAGCGCAATTATCGTAGGGGTAACAACCCTGTCACGGGACCGTTTAATGAAAATGTTTGCAGCCAGCTCGAGAATAAGACTGTTATTGCTACAGCGTTTTTGTGTCCTTATAGCCGCACTGAGCTGAGGGCGATCATTGTGACAGACTCAACAAACACCATTGATTGGTTTAGGCATACCGCCCCGTATATTAATTCTCATCGAGGTACTACCGTTGTCGTGGGGCTTCGTCGCGGCGCTACCGCCAATCCGAATTTTATTAATGTTGTTCATGACCTTGCGCTGATGCATTCGCTGGGTGTGCGGTTGGTGGTGATTCATGAGCAGAACACCTTTAACTCCGAACCATTGACACCGGTTGTCGTGAACACAGCGGTGGTTGAAGCCCTTGAAGAGCGAACCTTTATCGAGCGAATGTTTTCCATGGGGCTGCCCAACTCGCCCTTGCACAATGCGCGACTCAGGGTGATTTCCGGCAACTTCATCACAGCGCGACCCGTAGGTGTCATTAACGGTGTGGACCGATCGGGTCGCGGTTTGGTTCGCCATGTTGATGTTGCTGGCATTACACATTCACTTGACGGCTCCGCCATTTCTCTCATTTCGCCACTCGGTCACTCGCCGGCTGGCGAAGTGTTTACCCTAGATGCGCTTGATGTCATGGGTGCTGTGAGTCGTAGCCTGGGCGCGGATAAGTTGATCGTCATGTCAGATTTCGATGGCATCGAAGGCTCGGACGGTGACATGCAGCGGCAGCTGACTGTTGACGTCGCTCGCCAGATACTTGAGTCCTCTGACCAGGCGGAAAAAGAAGCACTTATGCTGGCTTGTGATGCCTGTGACTCAGGTGTCCCTCGATCCCACCTCATCAGCTACGCACTCGACGGTGGTCTGCTAAAAGAGCTGTACACGCATGACGGTATCGGGACACTGATTTCTCCCGATGAATACGAGCAAATCAAAGTGGCCGAGACGCATGATTTGGCCGGCATCCTTGAGCTAATCCGGCCTCTGCAGCAAGCTGGGGTTCTGGCGGAAAGGCCCAATGAAGAGGTAGAGCGTAGCCTTGGCAAATTCACTGTCATCACAAAAGACAGTCGGGTTATCGCATGTGCCGCCTTACTTGATAACCCTGCTGACAGCATTGCTGAGATCGCAAGCGTTGCCACCCACACGGATTACAGAGATTCTGGTCATGGTGAGCGGCTCGTCGCGGCGCTGATCGATGCCGCAAGACAAGCCGAGCTTGAACGCGTTTACGTGCGTACAACACAAACAGGACATTGGTTCCAGGAACTTGGCTTCACCATGTCGTCATCGGATGCGCTGCCAGAATCTGAGAAGCAGAAGGCAAAAATAGACCGAAATTCGAATATTCTTGTTCGCGCGCTGTAGTCTATAGCGCGTGATCTACTGGAGATAGCCGATGCCTGAGTATCGCTCAAGAACATCCACCGCCGGCCGAAATATGGCTGGCGCCCGTGCCCTGTGGCGTGCAACTGGCATGAAAGATGGCGATTTTGAAAAACCCATCATTGCCGTCGTTAACTCTTTCACACAGTTCGTGCCAGGACATGTCCATCTCAAGGATCTGGGACAGCTGGTAGCGCGAGAAATTGAAAGCGCGGGCGGTGTCGCAAAAGAATTTAATACCATTGCGGTCGACGACGGAATTGCAATGGGCCATGACGGCATGCTCTACAGTTTACCCTCCAGAGACATCATTGCTGACTCTGTTGAGTACATGGTGAACGCACACTGCGCTGACGCCATGGTCTGCATTTCCAATTGCGACAAGATCACGCCTGGCATGCTCAATGCCGCCATGCGCCTCAATATACCCGTGGTCTTTGTCTCGGGTGGACCCATGGAAGCCGGAAAAACCGCTCTCTCAGAACACAAGCTGGACTTGGTTGACGCGATGGTCATTGCTGCAGACAGCAGTGCCGATGACGCCAAGGTAGAAGCCTATGAACGATCGGCCTGCCCGACCTGCGGCTCCTGCTCAGGCATGTTTACCGCCAATTCCATGAATTGTCTTACCGAGGCGCTGGGACTGAGCCTTCCGGGCAACGGCTCCTTGCTGGCCACCCACGCAGATCGCAAAGCCCTCTTCCTCGAGGCGGGACGACTCGTTGTGGAGCTCACGCGACGCTACTACGTTGAGGACGATGACCGTGTCCTCCCTAGAAACATTGCCAATCGAGCCGCCTTCGAGAATGCCATGAGTCTCGACATAGCCATGGGCGGCTCAACCAACACCATTTTGCACTTGCTCGCCGCTGCGCAGGAAGCCGAGCTCGATTTCACCATGACTGATATCGATGCACTTTCCCGCAACGTACCTCAGTTGTGCAAAGTTGCTCCCAGCACACCGCTTTATCACATGGAAGACGTTCACCGAGCCGGTGGTGTACTGGCCATTTTGGGCGAGCTCGCAAGATCTGGGCAGCTGCATACCGACTGTCACACCGTTCACAGTCCTAGCATTGGCGACGCGATAGGTGCTTGGGATATCGCCACCACTGACAATGCTGTGGCGCTCGAGCGCTTCAAGGCAGGCCCCGCGGGGATCCCTACGCAGGAAGCATTTAGCCAGGCAACGCGATGGCCGACGCTCGATCTAGATCGAGAGGGTGGGTGTATTCGCTCAGCTGACAATGCGTACTCTCAGGAGGGTGGCTTGGCCGTCCTCTTTGGGAACATTGCCGAAGATGGTTGTGTTGTGAAAACGGCTGGCGTGGAAGATGAACTACTGGTCTTCGAGGGACGCGCGCACGTATGCGAGAGCCAGGAAGACGCCGTTGCCGATATTCTCGAGGATCGTGTGCAAGCCGGTGATGTTGTCATTGTCCGCTACGAGGGACCTCGCGGCGGCCCGGGCATGCAAGAAATGCTTTATCCCACCAGTTACATAAAATCTAAAGGTCTTGGCAAAGCCTGTGCGCTGATAACGGATGGTCGCTTCTCAGGAGGCACATCAGGACTATCGATTGGGCATGTATCCCCCGAAGCGGCGGCAGGTGGCGCGATTGCGCTCGTGGAAAATGGCGACAGGATTCTCATTGATATTCCGCAACGCTCGATCAATGTATTAGTTGACGAGGCAGTGCTGGATGAACGCCGAGCGGCTCAAGAAGCGATCGGCTTCAAACCTGCCAAGGTGCGCCCCAGAAAGGTAAGCCCTGCTCTCAAGTTCTACGCTAAAACGGTGACAAGCGCAGACCGTGGCGCCGTTCGAGATTTGTCGTTACTGGACGACTAGTGCTTCGGCCACGTTCGCTACAGTTAACGCGTCGATATCTGCAATGAGGTCGTCGAGAAAGCGACGCATCCGTCTGTCTTGACGCTCTGTTCTGTCGTTAATGGTATCAACCAGAAGCCTAAGAATAACATCGCCGTTGTGCTCTATACCGGCGACATACGCCGGCGTCCTTGCCTCGGAGCGTGTATCCCCCAGCACACGGATTTCTGTCTGCCATCCGAGTGAGCGGCTCTCGAGTATGGTTCGGAGCTTCGCCCCCCATACAGAGCGGTCTTCATGCCACAGGCGGTCTATACGCATCAGCTCTGTGCTTCGCGACTGTATAAGTGCCTTTTGATCATCATTTAATCTGCCAAGCAACCGCTTAGCCAAACGCTTTAAGGAGTCAGCCGCATCTTCAGCATATTCTGTGTCGTCCCGAATCAGACGCTCTTGCGCGTATTCCTCTTGCTGGCGATCAAGCTCATCCAGAAACGATTGAATTTGGCTGTCTGACAGGCCCTCTGCGCTCATTAACAAAAAATCGATCAATTGCACTTGGAGGCGATTGGCCGCTTCATCAATGGCATCCGAAATCAAAACAGCCTCATCGATTGTTACGCCGCCCTCGAGTGCTTGCAACGACGACACGATAAACTCTCGATAAAGGGGCAATTCGTCGCGCCGATGCCAATCGAGAAGCCCATCAAGATCGGCATCAAAACGCATTTGCTGCTCGGTCGTCAGATCGACATAGTCATCGAGCGCCCAGCGAACGAGTGTGTCAGCACTGTTGTACAAGAATCGATTTGCTGAACAGCCATTAAGGGCAAGCGCGCAAACGAGCGACAATACCAATAAACCCTGACGCGACATACTAAGCCTCAACAGTCAGGACGCCATTCGGGCAACATCACCGCCGCCCTGCTTCGCCTCATAAAGCGCCTCGTCGGCACGCTCAAACCAATCATCTGGCGAGGTGGATTCGTCAACGCAGCACACACCAAAGGAAACCGAGAATTGGGGCTCGCCGTTGAGCAAATGCTCCCTTAGAAGTTGTCGAATGTCGTTTGCGACGGTCAATGCGGCATGGGAATTTGCATCCACGAGAATCAATGCAAACTCATCTCCACCAATACGAAACAAAAAGTCCGAGCCACGAACACGGTCACGGGTTATCTTCGCGAAGGATTCCAAGACGCCATCACCCGCACGATGACCAAAACTGTCATTAATAGCTTTAAGACCATCGACATCCATCAGAACTAAACTTGCACTGCGGTCTGTTCGGACAAACTCGGCACGCGTCGCCTCCAGCTGCGTCGTCAAGTAGCGCCGGTTCAAGGCGCCAGTTAAGGGGTCACTCGCGGCCAACTGCATTTGGCGACGCACCTGTACTTTTGCAAAGTGAACTACGATGCCGGAGGAAAGCGCCAGCATTACATTTTCCGGAATAAGGGGATTCCCCTCAGACAGCGCTACCGTAAGCAAAGTGACTGCAGCGGCGCCCAGCGCCACTATCACCGTCGGCAACAAGCCAATCCAAATTAAATAAAACGGCAGAGCACACATCAGTTGATAGTGAATACCGTGAATAACCTGCACGCTTATGTTGACAACCATAACTGCCATCAACAAATGAAGGCCCGTAACCATGTGCCGCGAAGTGGAACGAATTCGCCAGACGAAACAGAGTGTGACTGTGGCGATGATAAGAGAGGCCCACATCTCGAAATGCGGCTCTTTTCGATTAACAATATTTAAAAAGCCCCCAGCCGTTATAAGTATTGATAAATAAAGTACCGATAATCGCGTCAGATCTCGGAACTCAACACTATGCAAAGGCGAAGCTTGACTAGCCACGTAATAAGGGTTGGGACCGTCTTCACCTTTTTTCGCAAAGAACTTTTGCATTAAGCATCTATCCCCGGGGCTGTTTTCTTTTTAGCAGAGTCAAAAATATAGCGCATCCGTTTCAAAAAGTACGCCTGAACACATCCAGTCAATGATTCTTGCTAGATTACGCTGCGCGCACCGAAGGCCCAGCGAATCGATGTAAACCCGACAAAATAGCGCTCATCGTCGCGTGAACAATATCCGTACTGCGTCCCACACCACACGAACGGGTGCCATCGATAGCCAGTTGGACATAACAAATGGCCTCTGCGTCAGCGTCAGACCCCAAGGTGTGCTCACTGTATTCCACCACGATAATCTTGTGGCCCGTATGACTAGACACGGCATCCGTAAAGGCACCTACCACGCCGGCGCCTTTACCCGACAATGTTGGAGAACCCTCGAGCCCTTCAATCGTGACATTAAGGTGATCAACGGCATCATCTCTTGCCAGCTGGTAGTTGCCAACCGACAGTTGCGGACGATCTAGCAGATACGTTTCGAGGAACAGTTGGTGGATATCATCTGATTGCACTTCTGTTTCCGAACGTTCTGCGAGTGCTTGAACCGACGCGCTGAAGTCGACCTGCAGCCACCGAGGGAGATCGAGGCCATAGTCGCGGTTAAGCACATAGGCAACGCCACCTTTCCCTGACTGGCTGTTGATGCGAATCACTTCCTGGTAACTGCGACCAATATCCGCGGGGTCAATCGGCAGGTAAGCCACCTCCCAAAGACTCTCGTCATCTCGCCGTGCTAGACACTTATTAATGGCGTCCTGGTGACTGCCTGAAAACGCCGTGAATACCAGTTCACCCGCGTAGGGGTGACGAGGATGTAACGGCAATTGCGTGCACTCTTTACACACGGCAATCATTTCATCCATTTGCGAAAAATCGAGCTGAGGGTCGATGCCTTGGCTGTAAAGATTCATTGCCATGGTGACGATGTCCATATTGCCGGTCCGCTCACCGTTGCCTAGCAAAGTGCCTTCAATCCGATCGGCGCCAGCCAACAGGCCCAGCTCACTCGCCGCGACAGCACCACCGCGATCATTGTGCGTATGGAGCGAAATCAATAGCGACTCTCGGTGATTCACTTTGTCACAGAACCACTCAATCTGGTCGGCGTAAACGTTGGGCGTACTCACTTCAACGGTCGCCGGCAAGTTAATGATCATCTTGTTATCGGGTGTTGGCGAGATGACATCGATGACGGCATTGCAAACGTCAACGGCAAAATCCATTTCTGTGCCGGTAAAACTCTCCGGGCTGTACTCAAACACCCACTCAGTTTCGGGATACTTGGCTGCGGCAGATTTCACGAGTTCTGCACCCTTTACCGCGATATCCGTAATACCTTCCCGGTCCAGGCCAAACACAAAATCGCGCTGCACTGTGGAAGTACTGTTATAAAAATGAAGTACGGCGCGCTTGCACCCCTTCAGCGCTTCGAAGGTTTTCACGATGAGCTCTTCGCGCGCCTGGGTAAGCACCTGTACCGTCACATCGTCGGGGATACGCTTCTCATCGATGAGCTTTCGCAAAAAATCGAAGTCGTGTGACGAAGCAGAAGGAAAACCGACTTCAATCTGCTTAAAGCCAAGATCGAGTAACAATTCCCACATCCGCAATTTCTTGTCGGCGGTCATTGGCTCAATCAACGCCTGATTGCCGTCCCGCAAATCGACACTGCACCACTCGGGCGCCTTTGTTAACACCGCATCCGGCCAGCGGCGATCCAATTTTTTCAGTGGCTGGTACTTCGGGTACTTCCGATAATCGAAGGCCCCAAATTCTGCTTGATTCATGACTAACTCATTTGCGTGACATCTAATCCGCAGATTATACGCGCCAGTGCGTGGTGAATTTTATCAAAATCACTCAATAAACCGATGTAAATTAGGGAATAACGCTTAAATTTACAATTATTTAGCTAAATAAGCTAATATACGCCCCATGCTAACTATTAATAATTTAGATCGTACTGACCTTCGCTTGCTGGCAGAGCTCCAAAAAGACGCGAGCCTTAGCAATCTTGAGCTAGCCGATAAGGTTGGTTTATCGCCAACCCCCTGCGCCCGGCGGGTTAAGCGACTCATCACAGAGGGATACATTGAACGGCAGGTCGCCATCCTCAACCCTGAAAAATTAGGCTTCGACCTTACGGCGCACGTCAGTATTTCGATGGATCGGCATACCCCTGATCGATTTGAAAACTTTGAAAAAGAGATAGCGGGTTATGAGGAAGTCATCGACTGCTCAGTTGTCACTGGTCAAAGCGCCGACTATTTGCTGCGTGTTGTTGTGAAGGACATGAAGCACTTTGAAGCGGTGCTCCTAGGAAAGCTCACTCGCATACCTGGCGTGACAGGTGTGCACTCGAGCTTTGTCTTGAGGAAAGTTATCAGTCGAACGGAGATTCCGCTCGGTTAGCGACAGCACAGCGGAGTCGTAACCTAATCCGCTGCGTTAGCAGCACGCTCCAATCGCGCGAGCTCTTTATCTGCTAGAAATGCGGCTATTTTTAGCATGTTCGCCTGACTACCCGCTTGGCGCGTATCGATGCGGTACTTACCATTCACCATCAAGGACGGCGTGCCCTGCACGCGGGCACCTTCCGTCTGCGCCGCCGCCTGCCTGACCATACTATCGATACCGAATGACCCAAATGCACGGTCAAAGTCTTTAGCTTCAACGCCATTCTCGACAAAAATTGCACGGACAGCTTCTGGGCTTGATAAGCGCTTTCGCTGACGATGGATCGTATTAAAAACCGCGCCATGAACCGGCTCGAACACGTCGAGTACCTCAACCGCGTAATACGTTTTCGCCAACAGCTTCATGCCCGCATTGTTGTTCCAGATTACGGGGGTTCTTTGAACGACAACGCCTTCAGGTAATCGCGACTCAAAAGACTCCAGCAATGGCTCGAAGTTGTAGCAGTGGCCGCAACCGTAAGAGAAAAATTCGGTAATAACCACACGATCGCTGACACCCGTATGGATGGCGGGTTCAATCGCATCGTAGTGAACGCCTTCCTGATACTGCTCTTGAGCCACCACACCTATCGAAAGTGTAGCCGCCACCGCTATGGTCACTGTACGAAGCCAACCCAGCATGCTGATTCTCCCGGCCACTTACTGGTCTCTGTTACTGCCTTACTGTAGACCCGCAACATAACTTGCGACCGCTTTGATCTCAAGATCGCTCAAGCCAAATGCAATAGTGCGCATGATCTTGCTATCGCCGCCATTTGTTCGCCCACTCTCGTCTTCGTAACCGAGACGGAACATCTCAAGCTGCTGCGCAATGTAATCCGCGTGCTGGCCAGCCAGCGCTGGATAGCCTCCAGGACCGTTACCTTTGCCGGAAGGGCTGTGACAACCGGAGCATGCCGCAACTTTTCTTTCTGAAATACCAGCTAAATAAACCTTTCGACCCACTTTCACGAGGTCAGGATCCGTTGTTCCCGAGGTTCGCTCCTGTGCGTCATAGAAAGCAGCAATGTCAGCTAATTGCTGGTCTGTCATGTTATCGACCTGACCCGCCATCAGCGCAACCGGCCGTCGGCCATCGCGAATGTCTTTCATCTGCTTGAGCAGATAGCGCTCACCCAGGCCTGCCAGCTTGGGGAAGGTCGGAGCCAGACTATTGCCGTCAGCACCATGGCACGCTGCACACGAGCCCACCAATGCTTCTCCTGCAGCCGCGTCACCTTTCATAACGCCACCGGCCAATGCCACGTTGGCGGCCATTAGCAGCGCCAAAGTCGCAATTGCGCGATTAAAGATCATCCTAAACTCCTTGTTACCCTATTATTGGGGTGTCGACATATATGTGATGAGTGCCTTGTAGTCATCATCGCTACAGGTTGTACACATGCCACCAGCAGGCATTACACCGAGGCCATTCCTTACAGATGACACCAGCGCTTCCATTCCCTTTGCGAGCCGTGGCTCCCACTGTGCTGCATCACCGGTCTTCGGTGCGCCCGCAACGGCATAGGCATGACATGCACCGCACGACGCCGCGTATTGAGGCGGCTGTTCAGCGGCTTGCACGTTCGCTGTCACTAGTGACGATGCGCCTACGATGAACGCGAATTTTACGATGTTTGCTTTCATGATTTAACCCTCTTTCACGGCGTGAGCCCCGTTAAATGCTGTGATTTTATTGCTATACCCACGTAGTCTGGAGCGGCATTATAGTCACTGTGCCGAAAACACCAAACTTTACGTGGATCACTGTCATCAATACGCCCAATAAAGCGCAAAAGCTTAATTTTAAAAGTACTGAATTTTTACAGTCTGCGAGTGCCCTCAGTAACGCGCCCGCGGACTTTGGCTGCGAAGTCGCTTTTGCCGGTCGAAGTAATGCCGGCAAGTCGAGCGCAATCAATGCTCTCACCGGCAACAGCAAGCTAGCTAGAACCTCTCGGACACCAGGAAGAACACAGCTCATTAATTTTTTTACCGTCACAGATCAACTACGCCTCGTTGATCTACCGGGATACGGCTTCGCCAAAGTGCCATTAAAGGTAAAGCAAGAGTGGAATAAGCAACTCGAGCGTTACTTGCAATACCGAGGCAGTCTAAAAGGGCTCGTCTTGCTAATGGACATCCGGCATCCCCTCAAAGATTACGACAAACAAATGATTGAGTGGGCCACGGTAAGTGAGATGCCAGTGCACATCTTGCTTACAAAGTGCGACAAGCTCAAACGTGGACCGGCAAAAACAGTGCTACTCGGGGTTAAAAAGGAACTAAAGCCCCACGAACGGTGGATATCTGTTCAGCTGTTCTCATCGCATAACCACGAGGGGATGAACGAGCTACAAAGAACCCTGAACTGGTGGCTTACCTTACCCGAGGAAGACAGTACCCCAATTGCGGAGGAGTCAGTCGAGTAATCCTGCGGCTTAGTGCGCCTCGTCCCAGTTGGCGCCAACGCCGACCTCGGTCAGCAAGGGAACCTGAAGCTCAATGACGCTCGCCATGCGTTGAGTCACGTTGTCGCATAATGTCGCGCAAGCCTCTTCTGCAACCTCAAAAACCAGTTCGTCGTGAACCTGCATGATCATCTTTGCATCGAGTGCTGTTTCTGTAAGCCACCCATCAACATCAATCATCGCCAGCTTAATGATGTCTGCAGCGGTGCCCTGCATAGGCGCGTTGATTGCGGTTCGCTCAGCGGCAAGCTGTCGCTGCTTATTCCTCGCATTAATTTCCGGCAGATAAAGCCGTCTCCCCATAAGCGTCTCTACGTAGCCCTGCTCGTGAGCAATGGCCCGGGTAGCATCCATGTAGTCCGCAACGCCCGGATACCGCGCGAAGTACCGATCGATGTATTCCTGAGCTTCACCGCGGGAGACACCTATCTGCTTCGCCAGTCCAAATGCCGACATGCCGTAAATCAAACCAAAGTTAATCGCTTTTGCTTTACGACGTTGATCAGTCGTTACTCCGTCCAGGGGAACATCGAAAACCTCTGCCGCCGTAGCGCTGTGAACATCCAATTCGTTAGCAAAAGCGTGTAACAGGCCCGCATCGCTAGAGAGGTGCGCCATGATCCGCAGCTCAATTTGAGAATAGTCGGCAGCGACTATCTTTCGCCCCTCGGGCGCAATAAATGCCTGCCGGATACGACGACCTTCCTGCGTCCTGATAGGAATATTCTGAAGATTGGGATCACTCGAGGATAAGCGACCTGTTGCAGTTACAGCCTGATGATACGAGGTGTGTACACGCCCCGTCCGCCTATCAACCATCTCCGGCAGCTTATCGGTATAGGTTGACTTCAATTTCGCCAGGCCCCGGTGTTCAATAAGCACCGCAGGCAGCTCGTAGTCATTGGCCAACTCGACCAGTACCTCTTCTGCCGTTGAGGGAGCGCCTTTAGGTGTTTTTTTGATGATGGGCAGTTCGAGCTTATCAAACAGAATCTCGCCCAACTGCTTGGGCGATGCCAAATTAAATGGCTGTCCTGCCAATTCATGAGCCTGGGACTCAAGCTCAGCCAACCGAATAGCAATTTCACGGCTTTGAGCCCGAAGCTTATCAATGCTGACGAAAGCGCCATTGCGCTCAATTTTCGACAGCACGGGTACCAGGGGTAGTTCCAGCCGCTGGTAAACGTCGTTCAGCGTCGCGTCTGCCTCGAGCTTGGGCATGAGTGTCTCGTGAAGTCGCAGGGTGACATCGGCATCTTCTGCTGCGTAGGCAGCGGCTAGCTCGATATCAACGTGATCGAACGACACCTGCTTAGCGCCTTTGCCCGCCACCTCTTCGAAAGAAATGACCCGCTGGCCTAGGTACTTGAGTGCCAGACTGCCCATATCATGTCGGCTACCCACCGCGTCGATGATGTAGGACTGGAGCATGGTGTCGTGGGCTATTCCACGCAAGGTGATCCCGTGATTGGCCAATACATTGGCGTCGTATTTCAGATGCTGGCCCACTTTTTTAGCAGTATCAGACTCCAGTAGGGGCTTCATTTGGTCAAGAATCTGATCTCTATCAAGCTGCCCCTCAAGCCCAGGGTTTAAGTGGGCCAACGGAACATAAGCCGCTTCGCCGGGCTCAATGGCAAATGACAAGCCTACAATCTTTGCTTGCATATAATTTAGACTGGTTGTCTCTGTATCAAACGCGAACAGTGGTGCCGTCTGAAGGCGAGATAGCCAGCTGTCAAAAACTGCTTGCTCGGTAATAGTGACAACCGAAAGGTCTGAGGGCTGACTAGCTACCGGCTCCACCGGGCTGTCCGCGAAAAGCCCCGGACTGAGCAGCTCATCGAGCCAAGACTTAAATTCCAGGTCGCGATAGAGCTCGATCAAACGATCGGTGTCGGGCGATGAGGAGCGGAGGTCGGACTCTGATAGCGCAAGCTCACAATCCGTCTTAATGGTGGCGAGCACGTAAGAAAGCTCCGCCATTTCCTTGCTCGCTGATAACTTGTCCCCTAGAGACTTTGCACCCCGGATCGGAAGCTCCGCTACTTGATCAAGTTGGGTGTAAATATCCGAGACGCCGCCAAGATTCTGGAGGAGGGCAAGTGCTGTTTTCTCGCCCACACCGGCAACTCCGGGAATGTTATCAACCGAGTCCCCCATTAAAGCCAGCAAATCGATAATAAGCTCGGGTGGCACACCAAATTTATCGATGACACCCTCGCGGTCCAGGACAACCTGGGTCATGGTATTGACCAAGGTCACATAGTCATTCACCAGCTGTGCCATGTCTTTGTCACCCGTGGAAATCAGGACGGGTCTTTGCTCTGCACTGGCCATCTCAGACAGGGTGCCGATCACATCGTCGGCTTCGACACCCGAAATTGATATCAGCGGCAGGCCCATCGCCCGAATGACGTTATGAATTGGTTCTATCTGCTCGCGAAGCTCCTCGGGCATTGGCGGTCGATTCGCTTTGTACTCCGAGTAAATCTCGTTCCTGAAGGTCGGTCCTTTCGCATCGAAAATGACCACGAGCTGATCATTGGGGTTGTCCGCCTGCAAACGCTTCAGCATGCCAATCACACCTTTGGCAGCTCCCGTATTTAGCCCCTTGCTATTCGTCAGCGGCGGAAGCGCGTGAAAGGCTCGAAACAGGTAGGAAGAGCCATCAACCAAAATCAGGCGCGAAGCATCAGTCATATTGCTGATTCCAGTAGTACTGGGCAGAGCGAAGTGTCACTTTCATTTTGGCCAGATCCAACGGAGCTCTAAAAAAGCCATGAAAGTCGCCCTTGGGATTGATCAGAACAACGTTTGCACTATGGTCCATTTGATAACTGCCATCTTCCGTAGTGACCTTACGGAAGGGCGCATTAAACCGACGTGCAAAACTGAGAATATCTGGGAAATCGCCCGTCACACCCAGGAACTCAGAGTGAAAGTAGGGCACATAGGTCGAGAGCTGTTCTACCGTATCTCTGGCTGGATCGACCGAGACCATGACCACGTCTGTAGATTCCGCCTCAGTGCCATCCAAGCTACTTTTGAGTTCAGCCAAAAAAGACATGGTTGTCGGACATACATCGGGACAATAGGTGAAACCAAAAAACAAGAGCGTCCAATCACCCTCCAGGCTTTGATCAGTAAATTCAACACCTTTGTGGTTAGTAAGTACAAACTTACCGGGATCTCTTGGCGCATCAAAAATAAACAGCCCATTCGCCCGCATCTCCGAGACGGTCATGATGCGAGGCTGCTGAATACGGTGCACAAAGCCCGCCACAATAATCGCAATACAAAGAAGGATTGCAACAACTGTGAGGGCAACACGTTGCTGTTGGGTGAGGGTCATGCCGGCGTTCCTAATATCCAGTGATCAGCAAGCATGGCGATAAACAGCACCATTAGATAAGTAATGGAAAACTTGAATGTCGCCATGGGCGCGTCAGGGTTTTTCTCTCGTAGAATCTCGATCGACCAGTACAAAAACCGAATACCCAAAAGCGTCGCAGCAACCGCATAAATCCAGCCACTAAGAAGCGTGATATAGGGCAGCAAAGTGATCAAAAACATCAATATGGTGTAGAGAAGAATATGCAGCGCCGTGAAACGAGTGCCATGAGTCACTGGCAGCATGGGGATACCGACGGCTGCGTACTCCTCCTTACGGTGAATGGCCAGCGCCCAAAAGTGCGGCGGTGTCCACGCAAAAATGATGAGAACCAGCAACAGTCCATGCGCATGAATCTCACCGGTGACCGCGGTCCAACCAAGTAGGGGCGGGGCGGCGCCAGCGAGGCCGCCAATGACAATGTTCTGTGGCGTCGCCCGCTTCAAAAACATGGTGTAGATGAAGGCGTAACCAACCAAACTGGCCACTGTCAAAACTGCTGTCAGTACATTAATCGTGGCGGCGAGTAGCACCGTGCCTAGGATGGCGAGCAGTGCAGCGAAAACAATCGCTTCAGATTGACTGACGCGACCTTGCGCGACCGGACGATTGGTCGTACGAGACATCTTTTGATCGATGCGCTCATCAACCACGTGGTTGATTGCGGCGGCTGCGCCCGCACAGAATGCAATACCAATATTGCCCAGCACCAGTGGCTGCCAGGGCACTAAACCAGGTACCGCCATGCACATGCCAATAACAGCCGTTATCAGCATCAGCGCGACTACGCGCGGTTTAGTAAGCTCAAGAAAATCGGGCCAGCGCGCCAACAATGACTCAGTCATCGTTAACCCCCAGAATTTTTGAGTAGGAACTTGAGATCGCTGATAACATCTTTGTAATCGACCTCACTAGCATACCGCATCATGACCCACCCTGAGGGGTCGACAAGGTACCAGGCGCGCTCCGCGAGATGTTGCTCGGGCACAATGGGCTCGGCGCCTACCTGCCAAATCAGTACATCCGGATGCTCACTCTCGATGATGTCCTTAAGAGGCCGTGTTTCATAGGTTGCAGCGCCATTAGCCACGATAGTCATGGCGGCCGAGGGCGCATCAACCAGCATGACACGCTGGATTCGATGAAAGTCTCGACCGATCGCTATTCGAATTTGCCGCGTCAGGTAGAGCAGTTCACTACACGCGGTATCGCAGGTTTCGCCCGAGTTGACGACCATGAAGGTCCACTTTGGCTCTAGCGCATCAAGACTGGTGACACTGCCATCGTTGGCGGTAAATGACTGGCTTCGGATGTTCACAGGGTTGGCCAGTATCTCACCGCTGTTAGCGGTACCAAGCGCACTGACGATGTCGATATCACCACGCTCCACAAAGTACCAAAGCCAAGTAGCCGCCAGTATCATGGTGACGGGTAAGCCAGCAATGAGCAGCAAGATGGTGCGACCGCCCCGCTGATCTTTATGTTGAGTCACTCAGTTATCCCCCAGTGAAATGCAATGATTAAGGTCTGCCGATGCGGTTACGCAGCCAATGCCACAGATTGGTGCTGCGAAAAATAAAGGCTAAACCCAAAGCGACCGCCATAGTAAACCATTGCACGGCATAACCCTGATGTTTTGCCGGCGTTTGATTAACAATCGCCCAAGTCGCATCAAATGCAACCACTTCAAATTCGTCTGCGCGAATCTCAAGCGGGAAAATGGATTGATCAAGTCTTACCCGCAGTTCATCCCGCCAAGTGGACAAGGTCAGCTGTTGCACCACACCAGGCAACTGCGCCGGCAATGGGTTGTCACCCAGCATGAAGGCGTCACCACTTGGCTGATATATTCGTCCACTCACCGTATGTACACCTTCAGGTAACGTAATGTCCGGGAGTGCCTGCCTCGCCGGGTCGCCCTGAATCCACCCAAGGTTCAGCGCCACGGCTAGCTGGTCTACCTCTGCAAATGCGACAACCTCGTAACCAAATTTACCGCCGCGCAACCGGTTATCCAGCAACACATAGCGACTGGGAGAAAAATGTGCGTCCATCACTACCTGGCGATCTGCGAGCTCATCTTGTGGCAGGCGAATCGCTGACTGAGGGGTGATCGCCGGTAGCGTCCGTCTCGCTTCAAGCCGTTCGATGAGAACCGCTTTTTCCTCGGCCCGATCGAGCTGCCAAAAGCCGAGGCTGAGCAAGGTTGGCAGCAGTAAAGCCGTCGCCAATGTCGTTCGCCAATCTAGTTCTACGCGCAACTTCATTTAGGTTTCGCTACACTCCGTGCTCTATTTACTCACACGTTCCGCTTTCTGACGGTCCGTGTCATCTCCAGTGTAAGGATTTTGCATGCTCAAAGGTCTCATTGTCTTACTCATGATTGCGTTACTAGTCACCCTCGGCGCTGGGCTTTACTTCCTTATGATCGATCAGGGAGATGTTAAGAAAACCCGACTGGTGAACTCGCTCCGCGTACGTGTCAGTATCGCGGCAACACTGATGGCACTCATTGTCTATGGAGTGGCCACGGGTCAATTGGGCCATACAAGCCCTTGGGATACACGTCCGACCGCAGAAGCCACTGAATAAAAAAAGGCGGGATTAACCCGCCCTGATAGCTCATTACTCTGTCTTCAAATGATGTAGACAAAGATAAATAGGAAAACCCAAACCACATCAACAAAGTGCCAATACCAGCTTGAAGCCGAGAATCCAAAGTGATCGGTAGATGTCATGTGCTTGTTACGAACGGAGCGAATCAGCTGGATAAGCAACATGGTCATACCCATGGCCACGTGGAAGCCGTGGAAGCCAGTCAGCATGAAGAAAGTCGATCCGTAGATGCCGGAGTTCAGCGTCAGACCAAACAACTCATAAGCTTCGTAATATTCGGCCGCCTGCAGGAACAGGAAGATAATTGCCAAGGCAACGGTCACCGCTAGCCAAGCTTCGAATTTCTTAATGTTGCCCTGCGACAATCCGCGATGCGCAAACTCACAGGTCACACTGGAGGTCAAAAGGATGATCGTGTTCCAAAGCGGTAACCACGCATACCAAGCCTGGGCATCGGCGAACGACATCGATGTGTGCTGAGAGACAAACGCGCCGTTGTTGGCGATAGGCTGACTCATTGCACCCCCAACGACTTCCTGTGGTGTTGTCACAGGTGGCCAGGTGTATTCGAAGCCTTCCCACAAGAGGAAGTTCATACGACCGCCCTCGCCCTCGCCAGCAAGCCATGGACCCGCCAACCATCGAACATACAAGAGCGTGCCAAAGAAGGCTGCGAAGAACATAACCTCAGAAAAAATGAACCAAAACATGCCGAGAACATAACTATTACTCAGCTGGCTGCTGTTCATACCTGCCTTATTTTCCTTGATGGTCGTTCTAAACCAGTAGGTTAATGTGGCAATGAACATCGCAAGACCGGCAAAGAGCACCCACTTAGCGGCGCCGCCGGTATCGTGCGTACCACCAAAAGTCATCTCATTGAGGACTAAGCCGCCGCCAAAGACAGACAGCACTAAACCAATTGTGGCTCGAACCGCGAGACTAGAGCTCTCGGGCACATAGTACTTTTCATACTCACTTGAAGTTTCGGCACTCGACATGTTTTTTCCCTTAATCCCCGTCCCCCCGGGGCCCCTTCAGTTTATCTCGAAGCAACTTTGTCGCTCATCAACGACGTCACATCGAACAATGTATAAGACAAAGTAATAGTTTTGATATCCGCCGGCAGATCCTGATCGACAATAAATTGGAGCGGCATCTCGGCCTCTCCATTGCCATCTAGCGGCTGTTGCTCAAAGCAGAAGCACTCTGTCTTGTGAAAATACTCCGCAGCTCTAGATGGCGAGACGCTAGGAATGGCCTGTGCCACCATTGAGTCCATCGTTGGATTGGCCGCAAAGAATACGGTGTCGTTAGCGGCTCCCGGGTGAACAAGCATTTCAGTCACCTGAGGCGAAAACGCCCAGGGCATACCGTCGTTGTTGGTGGCGATAAACTGCACCTTGATGGAGCGAGTCTCGTCAACCTCAGCAGACACCGAAATATAGGCTTCGGACGAGGTTTTACCATTGATCCCCAGTGCATCGCAGAGCACATCATAAAGCGGCACCATGACCACAAATACAAAGGCGAACATACCCACAGACACAGCGCCGAGCTTGGCTACTGTGTCAATGGTGGGGTCTTGGCTAAGTCTCATAAGTTAGCGTCCGAGACTCAGTGAGCTGGTTGCTCTTCGATCTTCGGTGGCGTTTCAAACGTGTGATACGGCGGAGGTGATGGCAAGGTCCACTCAAGACCCTCGGCCCCGTCCCATACCTTTTCGTCCGACACTTTCTCGCCCGCTACGATCGCGGCAATCACGTTGTAAAGGAACAGCAACTGCGAAGCACCATAAATGAACGCGCCAATAGACGACATCATATTAAAGTCAGCAAATTGCAGTGCGTAATCAGGTATGCGTCGTGGCATACCGGCTAATCCAACGAAGTGTTGCGGGAAGAACGTAACGTTAAACCCTATGAAGGATACCCAGAAATGCACCTTCCCCATGGTTTCGTTGTACATACGGCCAGTCCACTTTGGCAGCCAGAAATAGATCGCTGCTGTCATTGAGAACACAGCACCTGCAACCATCACGTAGTGGAAATGCGCTACAACAAAGTAGGTGTCGTGGTACTGGAAGTCAGCCGGTGCAATTGACAGCATCAAGCCAGTAAAGCCGCCGATGGTGAAGAGAACCAAGAAGCCAATTGAAAACAGCATGGGCGTTTCAAACGTCATAGCACCACGCCACATCGTGGTTACCCAGTTAAATACCTTCACACCCGTAGGCACCGCAATCAACATGGTCGCGTACATGAAGAACAGCTCACCGGCGACCGGCATACCAACTGTGTACATGTGGTGCGCCCAGACCACGAATGACAGGATGGCGATTCCCGCTGTCGCGTAAACCATCGAAGCGTAACCAAATAGTGGCTTGCGAGAGAACGCAGGAATAATCTGCGAGATCACGCCAAACGCCGGCAGAATAATAATGTAGACCTCCGGGTGACCGAAGAACCAGAAAATGTGCTGGAACAACACGGGGTCACCACCGCCGGCAGCGGAGAAAAAGCTCGTACCGAAGTGAATATCCATCAGCATCATTGTCACTGCGCCCGCCAGCACTGGCATCACCGCAACCAACAAAAACGCAGTAATCAGCCAAGTCCACACGAACAAGGGCATCTTCATGTACGTCATGCCAGGTGCGCGCATGTTCATCACGGTAGCGATGATATTGATCGACCCCATAATGGATGACACACCCAAAATGTGGATGGCGAAAATGAAGAATGTCACTGAGGGAGGTGCGTAGGTCGTTGACAATGGCGCGTAGAACGTCCAGCCAAACGCGGGTGCACCGCCTTCCATTAACAGTGTCGACGCCAACATCAGGAACGCAGGCGGAAGAATCCAGAAACTCCAGTTGTTCATTCGTGGCAACGCCATATCCGGCGCACCGATCATCATCGGGATGAGCCAGTTAGCCAGCCCCACAAAGGACGGCATGATGGCGCCGAAGACCATGACAAGACCGTGCAAGGTTGTCATCTGGTTGAAGAAACCAGGTTCGACCAACTGCATACCAGGCTGGAATAGCTCTGCGCGGATGACCATGGCAAAAGCACCACCCAAGAGGAACATTGCGAACGAGAACCATAAGTACATGGTTCCGATGTCTTTGTGGTTAGTTGTGTACAGCCAACGAGAGAGGCCTTTAGCTGGACCGTGGTGGTGATCGCCCATGTTTACTTCCTCCGATTACCCTTCTTTGTAGCTCACGACGTCTGACGCCTGAACCACATCCCCAGTATTATTTCCAAATGCGTTACGCTGGTAAGTTGTCACCGCCGCAACATCAACGTCCGACAACTGTGCTCCGAAGGCCTGCATGGCCGTTCCAGCAACACCGTTAACGACAACGTTCAAGTGAGAATCTAATCCGCCCATTGCAATGGCGCTTCCAGCGATTGCATTGCCCAGACCACCCTCACCGTTCGCGCCGTGACAAGCCAAACAGCTTGCGTTGTAAACGTCTTCGCCCCGCACCATCAGCTCGTCAACCGAGAGCTCGGTGGCAGCCAAAGCGGCGTCTGCTGCTGCCGAACCTTTTTTGGCCGCCATCCAGTCATCGAATTCGCCCTGACTCACTACATGCACTACGACCGGCATGAAGCCGTGGTATGAGCCACACAGCTCAGTGCACTGACCACGATAAACGCCTTCCGCTAATACACGGCTCCATGCCTCGTTGATAAAGCCGGGAATTGCATCGCGTTTAACGGCAATTTCAGGAACCCACCACGAGTGAATAACGTCGTTCGCGGTGATTAAAAATCGCACCTTGGTATCAACGGGAATAACCAATGGCTCATCGACTTCTAGAAGATAGTTTTCACCCTTCGTGTCGGTGTTATAGATCTGCTCCTGCGATGTCGCAAGATTAGAGAAAAATGCAACGTTTTCGCCGTCAGCATCTAAGTACTCGTATTTCCATTTCCACTGATAGCCCGTCACCAAAATGCTCATTTCGGCGTCGTCATTGTCGTAAACCTCAAGCAATGTGGATGTTGCCGGTACAGCCATACCTATCAAGATGAAAAAGGGCACGACCGTCCATGCAATTTCGACACCGGTGTGCTCATGAAATTGCGAAGGCTCAACGCCCCGTGACTTACGGTGTGCATAAATCGAGTACAACATGACGCCAAATACGCCAACGCCGATAACGACACAGATCCAAAAAATAAGCATGTGAAGGTCATAGATTTCAACACCGAGATCAGTAATCACAGCGCCGGCTTCGGAAATGCCAGTGGACATGTTGACCTGATTTTGTGCATTAGCGGCAAGCGGCAGGAGCGCCGTCGCGGCAAGTGCGCGTGCGTTTAGCATCTTTTCGTCCCCATAATCGCGGTAGAGTGGCCTAGCCCCCGTGGTTCAGCCCCGCTTTTTCTAAGCCGCGCGATTATAACGAAGTCAAATTGGATTCACAGCGGAAACACGTTTGTTAGGCAAATACCGTGCATTTATTAACAGTAATTTAGTCCTTATCGAGGTCTGGTGACATCAGCCGGACGGGTTCAGCCACCGTTTCTACTAAACGGGCACTGCCACGGGTGACTCGAGTAGCCGGCTCCTCCGTGACTTGCTGCGGTCTTTTTTCTTTAAAGCCACACTCAATACAGGACCGTTCATCGGTCTCCATATCAACGACGAGTCGATCCATAGCCTTGCAGGAGGGACATATCGCACCAGCAATAAATCGCGGTCTTTTCGGTTTTTGTGGGGTTGCTTCGTTTGACATGTTGTTCGCAGTTCAGCTCGTTTAGCGGTTGAATGTCGTATGACGACCGTGCCAAGGTTATCAGCGATACGGAATATGAGCAGTTAAAGATGTCTAAACCAAGCTATCACGGCCCTGACAATATTCGGTCATTCGATGGTATGACCCCCTCCCTTGGCGAGCGTGTGATGATCGACCCCTCCGCTGTAGTGCTCGGTGATCTTGTTTTGGGTGACGATGTAAGCGTTTGGCCTCAGTGTTCAATCCGTGCCGATATGCATCGTATCCGCGTTGGGGATCGCACAAATATTCAGGACAACTCAGTTCTGCATATCACTCACGCAGGTCAATTTAGTGAAGCAGGTTGGCCACTCACGATTGGCGATGACGTAACCGTGGGGCATAGCGTGGTTTTGCATGGCTGCACGATTGGTAACCGCGTTCTTGTAGGTATCGGATCCATTGTGATGGACGGTGTGACAGTTGAGGATGAGGTGATGATAGGAGCGGGGAGCCTCGTCACGCCGGGTAAAACGCTTAACCGCGGCTGGCTTTATGCTGGATCACCTGCGAAGCCCGTCAGGGAAATAACCGAGCGGGAGCGCTCTTTCCTCAGCTATTCCGCTCAAAACTACGTGAACTTGAAAAACCGTTTTATAGACCAGAGCTCGACAGATTAGGCGCGCAACATCGCCAAGACGTCATGCGTTAATGGGCGTTCGGCATTCCAAATTTCATAGCTATCCGCGGCCTGCTCGACCAGCATGCCGAGACCATCGCTCACCTGTTGAAATCCGCGGGAGTCGGCCCAGGTCATAAAGGGGGTCGGTTTATCACTGTAAATGAGGTCATAAGCCGAGGCGTCAGGCGAGATCCTTGGAATTTCCAGCTCGGGAAAATCGCCAGCCCAACCACTGCTCGAGCCATTGATAACAAGGCCCCACTCCCGGTCAGGAATTGTCGTCAAACCTCCAGCCGTAAGTGAGCCTCTCCCCTCAAACAGCGCGACCAGGTCAATCGCTCGTTGAGACGTGCGATTAGCGACGTGAATAGACGCTGGCGAACGATCGCAGAGCGGCCCGAGGATGCCACGCATCGCGCCACCAGCGCCCAGGAGTAGAATATGGGCACCGGCAAGCGGCCAGTCTAAATTCACCTCGAGGTCACGGGCCAAGCCACTGCCATCGGTCGTATGACCACAGATACGCCCCTGATCATCACGCCATAGGGTGTTCACCGCTTGCGCGTCGATAGCGTCAGAGGTGTGGACTTCGGCAAATTCGAAGGCTTCGCCTTTAAAAGGCGCTGTTACATTCAATCCGATGCCACCACGTGCGAAGAAATCGTTCACGACCGTATCAAATTGGCCTGCCTCGACAAGTACCTTTCGGTAGTCAATGTCATGCCGGCAACTGTCAGCAAACGCACGGTGAATTTCAGGCGATTTACTGTGCTCTATGGGATTGCCCAGTACGGCGAACCGCCTCATGTGGTACTCCAAATGCAAGGGCTAGAAACCAAACCCGTCAGAGGCTTAAGCAAAAGCCTCCTTGCAAGTATCTCACACCCAGTCACGTGGCTTGAGGTAGTAGTCCAGAAGTTCTGCCTCAGGCGTACCAGCCTCTGGCGTCAGACCATATTCCCATCGCACCAGTGGCGGTAAGGACATCAGAATGGCTTCTGTTCGGCCATTTGACTGAAGCCCAAACAGAGTGCCTCGATCAAAAACCAAATTGAACTCTACGTACCGCCCGCGACGATACAGTTGCCACTGTCGCTCACGCTCACCGAACACTTTGTCCTTGTTCCGATGAACAATGGGCACGTACGCCTTTAGATAGGCGTTACCCACGGCCTGCATAAAGCCGAAGGTCTTTTCAAAGCCCCACTCATTCAGGTCATCATAAAAGAGTCCACCAATACCTCTGGGCTCATTGCGATGTGGCAAGAAAAAGTAATCGTCACACCAAGCTTTATATTTAGAGTAGACACCATCACCAAAGGGGTCACAGGCATCCTTCGCAGTTTGATGCCAGTGCACAGCGTCCTCCTCAGAGCCGTAGTAAGGGGTTAAGTCAAAGCCACCACCCATCCACCAGACAGGCGCTTCACCCTCTTTCTCGGCGACAAAACACCGGACGTTGGCATGGGATGTCGGTATGTAGGGGTTCTGTGGATGCATCACCAGTGAAACGCCCATAGCCTTAAAACTCCGGCCCGCAAGTTCTGGTCGATGTTGAGTAGCGCTCCCCGGCATCTGGCCGCCTTCCACATAGGAGAAATTGACACCGCCCTTTTCAAAGACCTTGCCGTCGACCAGCACGCGACTAATGCCACCGCCACCCTCAGGACGATCCCAAGATTCTGTTTCAAATACTGCGGAACCGTCGATGGCGCTCAATTCATCACAAATCGATTGTTGCAGTCCCTTCAGATACTGTTCTACCGCGGGCAAATCCATGACCTTCCCCTGATGTAGGCGATGTTTAACGTAACACCTCGCCGGTTTTTATTCGTTTTATCGTGGATGGCTTCCCAGCAAGATTCACGTCACCGGGCACCACCGCAATCCGCGAGCCAAAGTATCTTCGCACCTGGAAGAGGTGCTTAGCTGGCTGCGCACCCGCCCAGTTGGCACTGGTTGTGACCACTGGACCGCCGAATTCGCGACACAAACTGGACAAGGCAGGGGCAGAGGTTACACGTATTGCAACCTCGTTGCTCTCACCAGTAACCCACGACGGGAAATAACCATGATTTGGCACCAGCCAAGTCACTGATCCTGGCCATGACGCTAACAGACAAGTGCGCTCCTCGTCCTCTAATGCATCCAGCAAAGGTGCGAAGTGCGCCACATCGCCACTTGCAACAATGACGCCCTTCGACAGAGCGCGCTGCTTCATCTCGCAGAGGAACGCGACGGCGGACAGATTCCATGGATCACAGGACAAACCCCAAACAGCCTCTGCCGGACATGCGATCACGTCTCCAGCCTGCAGGCTTGCTGATGCTTCTTTTGTGCGCCATAACGAGGCCATAATCACGGCGCTCCCTTAAATGAAGTCACGATTTTACCGCACTACGCCCGTATACGGGTCCAATGACCGTGCCCAGAACGGGTTAACTGTCCGTCAATTTCGAGTTGAACTAGTGCTTGGTGTACCTCAATGACATCTAGAGCGAGCGAATTTGCCAGCTCGTCCGCCGAATGGTGACCGTCACCCAGGGCTACCATTAACGCGTGAAATGTCTCATCACCCTGCTTGCCTTGCGTATCCGAACGATCTGTCTCATCAAAATCAGCAACCTCACTGTCAGGGCGGGACCAATTGACCGCGCGAATTACATCCACAGGGTTGAGCGCCAATAGCGCCCCATCCATCAGCAACTGCAAGCAACCTTTTCCGCCGGAATGATTGATAGACCAAGGCAGTGCAAACACGTCCCTGCCTTGCTCGGCGGCCGCGGTTGCCGTTATTAACGTGCCACTCGGCACGCCCGCCTCAATGACAACCGTCGCTAAAGCCAGGCCCGACAAGGTTCGGTTCCTTCGCGGGAAATGATGCTTTTTAGGGGCACTAGCTGGAAGAAACTGACTGACGACAGCGCCACTATTTACTATGTCCTCGCAAAGTGCCCGATGTGAAGGGGGGTAGGTCGCGTCGATACCCGTTGCTACCACAGCAATAGTCTCGCCGCCGGCTTTAATAGCACCTCGGTGCGCTGCGGCATCAATGCCTGTGGCGAGCCCGCTCACAATAACGAAACCCGCACGTGCCAAGTCGTGTGCAAACCGTTCAGCCAGGAAGCAACCATCGAGGGATGGTCGTCGGCTGCCAACGATAGCAATGGCGGGTTTAGCGAGAACCGATGCGTCACCACGGCCAAACAGTACGCAAGGGGCATCAGAGCATTCAGCCAGCAGGGGAGAATAGTCCATGTCAGAAACAGACTGCACCCAGGACCCGGGAGACAAAAGAGCATATCTACCGTCACATCGCAAAATGTCGTTTCGCCATGACCGCAATAAGGTCGTGTCGGCACCCCGACACACGTGATCAGGCGTAGGAAACTCCCGAGCTAAAGCATTGGCCTCATCGCCGAGAGTAAGTAAAAACCGTGCGTATCCAATCCATCGCGCAGCAATGCGATCATCGCCTGATAGGGCATGTGGCATAACTCATCCTTGAGTTGATTTGAGACCAGCGTCCTCTGGCCTATGTCGCTATGGGTTTATCAGCTCATCGCCCACGGCAAGGGGCTGGTTTGCGCCTAAAACGAGCCCAAAGCTTGCCTTCTCATGAACTGCGAACAACATTAGCGTGCCCGCGCGCTCGGCAGGTATTGAAAGCCAGTCTCGCGTTTCAGGGTCTCTGATTCTTTCATTACCTCGGGCAACTCCAAGAATATGACCTATCTCTACCCCGTCTTCTTCACCCAGGTTGGTCGCTACTACATCGAAAGCACCTATTTGCGACACGCCACTATCCAAAGACAAAATAACGCCTGATGAAACCACTGTGGCCGGTGCTCGTGGCTTGAACATCGAGATAACCTCGCCATCAATAACGGGGAATAAGATATCGCCGGCGCGCAGCTCCTCTCGCGCAGAAATGACATCAAAGCGACTTGCCTCATCAGCATTGACTCCCTCCCGCGTTAGCACAACTCTTCCCACAGAAATCATGAGTTGGCCCAAGGGCTCGCCCGACTTCGGATCAGTAAGCTGTTGAGAGGGCCGAACGACATCGTAGGTTTCAACCCCGCGAGATAAACGGCCGGCCACATAAACAGAATCGCCAATACCGGAAATTAAGCGACCACCAGAGCCACCCAAAACGCGAGGGTGCAGCGATCGATCAACCGTTGTCTCGAAACGGTGGTTGGCGATAAAGGGGTCAATCACGTCGCGTGGTATTTCAGGAATCGCTGATGACAAAGGTTCGCTTCGCATTTTAGGCGATAATTTAGTGACTCCCGCGCGGGGCGCTGACGTAAGGTACACACCGGGCTTACCATTGTTCCAGCGCAGATAAAGTACATCGCCGGGATAAATAAGGTTGGGGTCTCTTACGTCTGGATTCACAGACCAAAGCTCGGGCCAACGCCAAGGTTGATTCAAAAACAGCGCCGAAATATCCCACAAGGTGTCACCCTGTTCTACAACGTAAGTATCGGGTGCGTTGTCAGCGAGCCGAGGAATCGCGCTTTGCGCGTGAACCAACGCCACTGTGGTAAGCGATGAAAATAAAAGAATGAGTTGCGCAGAGATTGAGCGTCTGCGTCTGCGTCTGCCCCCGCTTGTGATCAGTCTGTCATGCATGCTCTTCCCCCAAGTCCACCTCAGGTACCGGTTATGGCAGACACTTCACCATCAAACCAGAGAAAATTGGCGTATCACCGCTAAACGGTATAATGAACAGTGTGCGCTGACGGTTTCTACCTGGCAAGCTCACCACAGTACAATTGACACCTTTTCCATTCAAAGCAATGCCTGAGCGACAACTATGGCCATCAGAAAAATTCTTGAATTCCCAGATCCGCGTTTGCGAACCAGAGCGGCGAGCGTCGATGTTGTGGATGAGAGAATACAAACGCTAATCGATGACATGTTCGAGACCATGTACGATGCAAACGGGATTGGGCTGGCGGCATCGCAAATCGACGTTCATGAGCAGGTAATCGTTATCGACCTCTCTAGCGATCGATCAACACCGCGGGTATTTGTTAACCCACAAATCGAAGTCATCGACGAGACGCTCGATGGCTTTGAAGAGGGCTGTTTATCCGTGCCAGGTTTTAGTGAGTCTGTAGAGCGACCCAAAGCCATTCGAGTCAATGCCCTTGACCGCGACGGAGCTACCATTGACGAGAGAGTGACTGGTTTACTGGCCGTTTGCCTTCAACACGAGATGGACCATTTAAAAGGCAAGCTCTTCGTCGACTATTTAAGCCCCCTAAAACGACAGCGAATCCGACAGCGCCTCGAAAAAGAGCAGCGGCGGAGAGCGTAATAAGCAGATGCACACACCGTTACGGGTCGTCTTTGCAGGTACCCCACCGTTCGCCGCGGGCCACCTGACCGAATTATTAGCCTCCAAGCACGAAATTGTGGCTGTCTATACGCAGCCCGATCGTCCGGCTGGCCGAGGCAAACAACTGACTGCCTCCCCTGTTAAAGAAGTGGCACTGGAACATTCACTACCGATATTCCAACCGGCGAGCTTACGAACCCCTGAAGAAGTGGCTTCACTAAAAGCACTCAAGCCGGATGTAATGGTCGTTGTCGCCTACGGACTGCTGCTCCCCAAGACGATATTGGATGTGCCGGTCTTTGGCTGCATCAATGTCCATGCTTCGCTGCTTCCCCGCTGGAGAGGTGCCGCACCAATACACCGTGCTATTGAGGCTGGTGACTCGGAAACCGGAGTGACCATCATGTGCATGGACGAAGGCTTGGATACCGGCGCTATGCTGAAAGTTGCTAAAACCAAAATTACCGCCAGTCATACAACGGGATCGCTAACCAACGAACTTGAGGCATTGGGCGCGAAAACCCTGATTTCAGCACTCAACACACTGCCAGTGTTATTGAAAGAAGCCACGAATCAACCGGTCGACGGCGTTACTTACGCCCACAAAATTTCAAAGGCCGATGCCCTTATTAATTGGTCCCAGTCATCATCCAGTATTATCCAAAAAATTCGAGCTCTTAACCCTGCACCGGGGTGTTTCACCCTATTGGGAGACCAACGAATCAAAGTCTGGGAAGCCGTCGCCATTTCAGAAGGGGAGGTAGCTACGAGCGAGCCCGGAACCATAATCTCGCTGGACAAAGAAGGCTTAGATGTCGCGACGGGCGATGGCCTGGTATCGATCAAGCGTTTGCAGTTACCCAATAAGAAGCCTTTGCCTATTGCTGACATCATTAACGGAAACCCAGAGCAGTTATCGGCCGGCAAACAATTCGGAAGTGGTCTGTAATGGCAACGCCAGTCAGGTCAGCGGCTGCATCGCTGTTAGATAATGTGGCTCAAGGTAGTTCTCTTAATCATGTTTACAACCGAGCAGAAAGACAGGTTGCCGAGAGCGAGCAACCATTCTTGCGCGAGCTTGTTTATGGCTCGCTCAGACTGTGGCCGCTCTATAAAGGCGTCACGCGCCAACTACTAGAGCGCCCTTTGAAACCAAAAGATTCCGTTTTAGAAGCGTTGCTCATCATGGCGATGTACGAACTTGATGAATGTGCGACGCCAGACTATGCATCTGTATCGGGCGCTGTCGATTGCTGTGAGCAACTTGGGCGACCCTGGGCTAGCCGCCTTATCAACGGGTGCCTTCGTCGTTACCAGCGGGATAAAGAAACCCTGATGCAAGCTCTGGGTGAGAGTGAGCGCGCTGCCTTACCGGGCTGGCTTCACAAATTGTTATCCAAAGCGCTCCCGGACCAACTATCTCAGCTTGCAGACGCCAGCCGACATCGCCCGCCCTTTACTCTGCGGGTCAACCCTGAGCGTATTTCGACAGACGAGTATCAGGCTTTGCTCCGGGAGGAGGGCATTGAAGCACGCGAGGCCGGTACGTGTGGACTCACTTTGGTACAACCAATGCCCGTGTCCAAGTTACCTCACTTCCAAGATGGATTTGTCAGTGTTCAAGATGCCTCAGCGCAGCTGGCTGCCTTACTTTTGTCCCCTGAACCCGGGATGTCTGTTCTCGATGCTTGCGCGGCACCCGGAGGCAAGGCCTGCCACTTGGCCGAGCTTGGTGCACAGGTCACCGCTTCGGATGTATCCGAGGCACGGTTGATAAAAGTGCATGAAAACGCCGAGCGCCTCGACTTAGCTGTTACCACCGTTCTCAGTGACGGTAGGAATCTGCAAGAGGTGCTTGCACTAGCGTCGTTTGACGCGGTCCTCCTCGATGTACCGTGCTCGGCAACAGGTGTGATGCGAAGAAACCCCGATGTGAAGTTGATCCGACGCAAGAGCGATATTGGTCAGTTCGCGACCTTACAGAGCGAATTGCTGCAAGCAGTTTGGCCGCTACTCAAGCCGGGGGGGCGATTACTCTACGCAACCTGTTCGGTACTCCCTCAGGAAAACGATGCCGTCGTTGGCGCCTTTCTAAACACTGAAGATACCGCTCGCCTCTTGCCGCTGCCAATAGAGGTTGGTGAAACCATGACCTATGGGCAACAAGTCATTCCATCTGAATTAAACGGTGACGGGCTCTATTACTCACTTCTCGAAAAAGCTATCCCTTAAGGGTGTGATTATTCGAAAACCCGGGTAAATCTGGAGTTCATGGAAAATCGGAGTACCATTCCGAGCTAAACGGCACAGATCAATCGTTGTCAAAGGAATCGATAGCGTCGTGAAGATCATTATTCTAGGAGCCGGGCAGGTTGGTGGAACACTAACCGAGCACCTTGCCGACGAGCAAAACGACGTTACCGTTGTTGATAGCTCGGACACCGCACTGCGCCAACTTCAAGAGCGGCTTGATATCCGAACGGTCAAAGGTGACGCATCTAAACCGACAACTCTCTTTGAGGCCGGTGCCGAAGATGCCGATATGCTGATCGCCGTAACGGACAGCGATGAAGTCAATATGCTCGCCTGTTCAATCGCATTCACCCTATATCGTACGCCCACCAAAATATGCCGAATCAGAGAGGTCGACTACCTCAACGAAGATAAGAAGCTTTTCCAATCGGGTGCTATCCCGGTTGATGTCACGATCAGTCCGGAGCACCTAGTCACCGACGCCATTCACCAGCTGATTCTCAACCCCGGATCGCTGCAGGTCTTGGACTTTGCGGATGGCAAGATCAGTTTGGTTGCCGTTCGCGCGGTGGAGGGCGGGCCCATTGTGGGACGAGAGCTGCAGGAAATTCGACAGCATATGCCCAGTGTCGATACGCGCGTCGCTGCCATCTTTCGAAGATCAGAGAGCGCCATTATTCCGGAGGGCAGCACCGTCGTTGAACCTGAAGATGAGGCTTTCTTCATTGCTGCTAGCGAGAACATTCGAGCTGTCACATCAGAGCTGCGAAAACTTGATGAACCCTACAAGCGCGTGATGATTGCCGGTGGCGGAAAAATTGGTGCATCGCTGGCTAAGCGACTCGAGCGCGACTATCAGGTAAAGGTGCTAGAGCTCAACTACGATCGTTGCCGCGTGCTATCAGAGGAGCTCGAGGAGAGCATTGTGCTCAACGGAAGCGCGAATGACTCAAAGCTATTGCAACAGGAGAATATTAGTAACACCGACGTCTTCTGTGCACTGACCAATAATGGCGAGTCCAACATCATGATGTCGATGCTGGCCAAGCGGTTAGGGGCAAAGAAGGTGATTACGCTCATTACCAACTCAGCCTACGCTGAGCTGGTGGGTCAAGAAATCGACATTGCCATATCCCCTCAGCAGATCACCATTAGCAGTCTGCTCACCCACGTTCGAAAGGGCGATATCAGCACGGTCCACTCACTGCGACGTGGCGCCGCCGAAGCGCTTGAAATAACGGCCCATGGTGACCCCAAAACATCGAAAGTTGTAGGCAGACGACTCGATGAATTAGACCTACCACCGGGTGCGACAATAGGCGCGATCCTGCGCGGCGACGAGGTCATCATTGCCCACCGCCACGTGGTGGTGGAGGAAGACGATCACGTCATTCTGTTCCTCACTGACCCATCAAAAATCAGTCTAGTAGAAAAACTATTTGTCGTCGGTGGTAGCTTCATCTAATGAATATTGGGCTGTGCATTCGCATCGTAGGCCTATTGCTCATGCTGTTCAGTTTAGGAACCTTGCCTTCCATGGTTTTGGGTTGGGTACAGGAGGACGGCACCGCCGAGGTATTTGGGCAAGCCTTCGCTGCCACCGCAATTTCGGGTGTTGTTTTATCGCTGCTAACCCAGCGCGTTAATTCGGAGTTACAGATTCGTGATGGCTTTCTTGTAACAGCCGCCTTCTGGATCGTTCTCGGCCTCTATGGATCTCTGCCGTTCTTGCTGAGTGACGCTATCGAGGTATCCGTTTTCGATGCCGTCTTTGAGTCAGTTTCGGGGCTTACAACAACGGGGGCAACCGTTTTGGCTGGACTCGATTCGCTCCCCCAGTCCATTCTTCTCTACCGGCAGTTGCTGCAGTGGCTTGGCGGCATAGGGATTATCGTTTTGGCCGTGGCCGTGCTGCCCATGTTGGGCATCGGCGGTGTGCAGCTCTACCGAGCTGAAAGCACAGGCCCCGCGAAAGACAGCAAATTAACACCACGCATCACGTCTACCGCGAAAGCACTATTTTCTATTTATCTGGGACTGACCGTTGCCTGCGCAGCGGCATATTACCTTGCTGGCATGTCAGCGTTCGATGCGATAAGCCATGCCTTTTCGACGATCGCCATCGGTGGTTTCTCCACTCATGACGCTAGCATGGGTCATTTTGATAGTGACATTATTTTGCTTATAGCCTGTCTATTCATGCTGATCAGCGCCGTCAACTTTGGCCTTCACTTTGTCGCCTTCTCTAAGCGCAACCCAAGCATCTATCGCTTCGACTCGGAGACTAAGTTTTTCTGCTGGATGGTGCTTATCTCCACAATCATCACCTGCATCACGTTAGTGGCCATGGATACTCTCCCAGCTGATAAAGCCATTGTGCATGGCCTGTTCCAAACCGTATCGATAGCAACCACGACCGGCTATGCCAGTGATCAGTTCGCGACCTGGCCGTCCTTTTTACCGATATTCCTGATCATGCTCAGCGTGATGGGCGCCTGCGCTGGCTCAACAGGTGGCGGCATGAAAGCCATGCGCTTTTTACTTATTTTTCGGCAGGGCTTGAGGGAGCTTCGACAACTACTGCACCCTAACGCTGTCATACCATTAAAACTAGATCACCGCCGGGTGCGACCCGAGGTTGTTAGCGCAGTCTGGAGTTTCTTCGCTGTTTACATGTTCTCGTCGTTCGTTCTAGTGCTATGCATGCTCGCCACGGGACTCGATTTTCTATCCGCCACCAGTGCCGTGACTGCCGCTATCAACAATCTTGGTCCGGGTCTGGGATCCGTAGCCGCCAACTACGCGACAGTGACGGATGCGGGCAAGTTGATTTTGTGCGTGGCCATGCTGCTAGGACGACTCGAAATCTTCACGCTACTGATTCTCTTCACGCCAACTTTTTGGCGACCTTAGGCCAGACTGAGTTACTTCAGGCCCCGCGACTCCTTGATCAAATCATAAGCTGTAGTGATATTCTGTGAGCGCTCTGTAGCCATATCAACCATCTCCTTTGGAACGCCGCGAGCGCTCAATTTATCCGGATGATTCTCACTCATGAGCCGGCGGTAGGCCTTTTTTAACTCTCGATCATCAACATCGGGACTAACACCAAGAGCCTTGTAAGCATCGGCTAACTGACTCCGCTGGGGTTGGTATTGCTGACGTTGGTGCTGACGCTGATCACCAAAGTTCGCCTGTGCGCCCACCATACTGATGATGCGCTGCAGGGCCGCATCGGAAATGCCCAGCGTTTTGGCCACTCGAGAAAGAGCGTTGCGCTCAGCGGTGTCCAACCGACCATCGGCTAATGCCATAGCAACCAAAAAAAGCATGAGCGTTTGAGAGGTTTGAGGTCTGAGTGACGCCGTCCTTCGAAACCGCAAAAGCTCAGCGGATGGGTCAAAATCGGGCTCCGCCCCATGCTTAAAACGCTTAATTGCCGAGGCACGCTGAGAAGGCGTCAGCCTAAGCTGTGAAAACATGGCTTCAGCCTGTGCGATCTCGGACTGCGATATCCGGCCGTCCGCCTTAGCTATGAATCCCAGCATGACAAAGGTGGTATCAAAAAATTCTTGCTGCAGCGCATGGAGACCATCAGGGCCTGTCATACGAATGGCTCTTACCAGCCCGGAATCAAACAAATGCCCAACAAAAAAACCGACCAACCCGCCGATGACACCCAGCGTTAAAAACCCGATCAGGCTTCCAATAATTTTACCTGTGTAAACATTCATCACGCGGGACCCTTCTGTGACGGTCGTTTGACGCCGTCGTAATGATTGACCACGCCCCGTGGCAACGTTCTAAAGCGTTTATATGACCATTGATACTGAGCGTCTCGCCCAGAAATCAGCGTTTCAATATCTTGGTTCATCGCCCGCAAGGCGAGCTCCAAGTCCTCGTTATAGATGTCCAAGGATACCGGCAAATAAACCAGCTCCCATCCACCCTTCACCCGGAACACGCCTGCGAGTACCGCTCGGGCACCAGATTTCGACAACAGGTTTGCACAGAGACTTGCGGTGAAACACTCGATGCCTTTAAAGGGTACATTCAAACCGCCCGACTCATGAGCGGGGACTTGATCTGGCAAAATACCCGTTAGCCCACCACGTTTAAAATGTCTAACCAGCTGGACCAATCCTTTAGGGGTTGTGGGCACATAGGCCCCACCCGGGCGCTTTCTAGCATCCAACACCACCTTGCCTACAGAAGGTAATTTCGGTGGCTCAAATAAACCTAAAAAATCGCCTTGCGTCACCAAGTGGTGTGGCAATACCTCCCAATTCCCGACGTGCGGTGCCAAAACCAACACGCCACGTTCTTCAGCCGCCGCCGCTTCAAGGTGCTCAATACCAACAATGCGAAGTTTAGACATGACGTAGGCAGATGAACGTCGCCAGACATGACCTAATTCGGCGGTTAAGGCCCCCTGTTCTAAAACAGCCTCTTTGACCAGGGCCTCTTGCTGGTCGCAGGAGCGCTCCGGGTAAGCAAGCTCAATGTTTCTTCGCACAACACGAACCGTGTGGGTATTCATACGGAACGCTAGACGCCCAAGAAAGCGACCCCCTGACCGCGCCACTTCGAGAGAAACGAGTGACGATAGGCGTAATACCGATCGCAACGCCATTAAAGCAAGCCCGTCTTTGAGTCGAAATTTTATGGAATTGTGATTGTTTGGCACTGAGATGCGCTTAATTCGCCTTGGATGCTCATATTATGCCAGTGCTGGCCATTGTATACTTCACCCTTCGGTATTTCGGGACAGAGAAGTGGGTTCATTAACTTTCCAAGAACTAATCCTAGAGCTTCAAAGCTTCTGGGGAGAGAATGGTTGCGTGATTCTTCAGCCGCTCGACCTCGAAGTAGGGGCTGGGACGTTTCACCCTGCGACCTTTCTGAAAGCCCTAGGGCCCGAAAACTGGAATTCGGCGTACGTACAGCCAAGCCGCCGTCCACAAGATGGCCGTTACGGCGACAATCCCAACCGATTGCAACATTACTATCAGTTTCAGGTCGTAATGAAGCCATCGCCCGCCGATTTTCAGGAGCGGTATCTCGATAGTCTTCGACGACTGGGCCTCGACCCGCTGGAGCACGATGTCAGATTCGTCGAAGATAACTGGGAATCTCCGACCTTGGGCGCATGGGGCCTTGGTTGGGAAGTGTGGCTCAATGGTATGGAGGTATCGCAGTTTACGTACTTCCAGCAAGCCGGGGGCTTAGAGTGTCTTCCAGTGACCGGTGAAATTACCTATGGCATTGAACGACTCGCAATGTATCTACAGGACGTAGATTCGGTGTACGACCTCGTCTGGTCTAAAACTCCGACGGGCACCATCACCTACGGCGATGTTTTTCACCAAAATGAAGTGGAAATGTCGACCTTCAATTTTCAGCAAGCTGATGTTGACCATCTGTTCGCCTATTTCGAATTTTGCGAAAAGGAAGCTGAGCGCCTGGTTTCACTCGAACTGCCACTACCTGCCTACGAGTTTGTTATGAAGGCATCGCACACCTTCAACTTACTAGACGCTCGGCATGCCATTAGCGTGACCGAGCGACAGCGCTATATTCTCCGAGTGAGAACGCTGGCCCGGCTGACAGCGCAGGGTTATGTCGCGTCTCGCGCCAAAGTGGGTTTCCCGTTAGCAGACAAAGATCTAGCGGAGGCGGCGCTTAAAGCTCTTGCAGAGGAGTCTGCGACATGAGTGCTCATACGGTCTTATTCGAGCTTGGCACTGAAGAACTCCCGGCAGGTGAGTACGAGTCAATGGCTAAAATTCTTGCCAACGCCGTGGAATCGGGCCTTGAACAACAGGGGCTCGCAATGGGCGAGGTCAGGATGTTTGCAACAGCTCGACGACTCTCGGTTCTGATCGACAACGTTCAGGAGCGCGCAGATGATACGGAACAAGAAGTTCTAGGCCCTCCGGTGGCAGCAGCACGAGCTGATGATGGAAGCTGGACGCCAGCGGCTATCGGTTTTGCAAAGAAACAGGGAATGAGTCCTGACGAACTGCAAATAATAGGCACCGAGAAAGGTGACCGCTTAGGTATTCGTAAAATAACCGAAGGGGTCTTATGTGCTGACGTATTGCCCGAGGTAGTCACTCAAGCCGTAAACAGCATTCCCGTCTCTAAACGCATGCGATGGGGTAGGGAGCGACATGAATTTTTGAGGCCGGTGCAATGGCTAGTATTGCTCTACGGCGCCGAAGTTATTGAGGTCTCTTTATTCGGGCTTACATCCGATCGTGTATCACGAGGCCATCGGTTTCATGGACACTCATTTGTCGCAATCCCCAATGCCAACGTCTATGAGGCAACGCTCAGAGAGCAGTTTGTTATCGCGTCGGTGGATGAACGTAAAACGCTCATCAAAAACCAAATCTCGCGGCTGGTATCTCAGGATGAACGGGTTATCGTGGATGAAAACCTACTGTCGGAGGTGACGGGACTCGTCGAATGGCCAGTGGCCCTCCGAGGTAGCTTCGATAAATCATTCCTGTCGGTACCGAGGCAGGCGCTCATTTCGTCGATGCGTGAGCATCAAAAGTACTTTCACATCGAGAGTCCTGACGGGGACTTGGTCCCTTCTTTTATTACGATCTCAAATATAGAAAGTACGCGCCCAGAATCCGTCGTTTATGGAAACGAAAAAGTGATTCGTCCACGACTAGCCGATGCGGCGTTTTTCTTCGATACCGATAAAGAAACGACGCTGGCTAGCAAAGCCCTGCGGCTTGAGCGTGTTCTTTTTCAGCGTGATCTTGGAACATTGGCGCAAAAACAGGCCCGTATTTCTGACGTGGCACAACTGCTTAGCGAGCAACTGGGCGCTGATAAGGCCACAATACAGGCCGCTGGCGGTTTAATAAAAGCCGACCTCGTATCAGACATGGTAGGTGAATTTCCCGAGCTTCAAGGAATAGCAGGTCGGCACTATGCGCTGCACGATGGAGAGTCAGAAGCCATCGCCAATGCCATTGAACAACATTATTGGCCGAAGTTTTCGGGCGATCGATTACCCGACTCACCGGAAGCGGCGGCCCTAGCTTTAGCTGATCGACTCGATACATTGATTGGTATTTTCGGAATAGGACAAGTACCCACGGGATCAAAAGACCCATTTGCACTGCGCCGAGCGTCACTTGCCGTTATTCGCATTCTTCTTGCGTTTGCACCAAGTGCAAGCCTCGAAATGATTTTGACAACAGCTAAACAGTCTTTCCCCTCTGACGTTTTAGACGAGGGCGTTGTCGATACCGTTAAGGCCTATCTTCTTGATCGATTACCCGCACACTACGAAGACCAAGGGGTATCAGTCGACATTCTGCGAAGTGTGACAGCGGTGGGTACAGAAAGTGTCGGCGATATTGATTGCCGAGGTCTTGCCGTCGCACAATTTGCTGGATCGGATGCCGCCAATGCGCTTGCTGCTGCAAATAAGCGTGTCGCCAACATACTAACGAAGGTAGACGAGGCTCTTCCAGCTATTGACCAAGGGCTGCTATCGGAACCAGCTGAAGTGGCACTGCACAGAGCACTTACAGAGTCTCAAGCCGCATTAGATGCGGCCGTTGCTAACAACGATTATCCGAAAGCGCTATCTAACTTGGCCAAGCTTCGTGAGCCCGTCGATGCTTTCTTTGATAACGTGTTGGTTAACGCAGACGATGCGAGTGTTCGTCTAAACCGCTTGGGGTTGCTTAAAGAATTGCGGGGTCAGTTCCTAAAAGTTGCTGATCTTGCGGTGCTCGCTAGATAAGGCCCGCTTATTAATGTCACTTGATACCGTAGTCGTTGCCCTCGCACTCATCTCAGCCAGCGCTATTGCTATCGGTTTACTTGTTCGGCATCACGGTACGTATCGTGAATCGGTTGCCGATGCGCTCGCGCGAGGCGACGTCGCCAGAGAAGAGATCGAGACACTTAAAAAACAACTTAACGACCTAAACCAAAAGCTCATCGACAGTTCAGGACGCGAGGAAGGGCTCAAGGCGACACTTGCCATCAAAGAAACTGAACACACCGAAAAAATTGCGTTATTAGAAGACGCCAAGAAAATGCTTCGGCTTGAGTTTGAGAAGACAGCCCAGGCGCTCGTCAATCAGGGCGAAAGATCACTTTCCACGCGCAATCAGGAATCATTGAACCAACTACTTAAGCCACTTTCGGAGAAGATCGACGGATTTCAAAGCAGAGTTAATCAAGTTCACAGCGATTTAACCGGCCAGAATGCTGCACTGAAGACGCAAATCAAGCAACTCCACGACGTGGGTCAAGAAATGTCTTCAGAGGCGAGCAACCTCACGCAAGCGCTCAAAGGCGACAAAAAACTGGTTGGCAATTGGGGCGAGACACAACTGGAGCGAACACTGGAACTTGCTGGGCTTCGACGGGGAGAGCATTACGAGGCGCAGCAAGCATTCAAAGGGGAGGATGGTCAGCGACTTCTGCCTGACTTCGTTATCTTCTTACCGCAAGACAAACACGTCGTGATCGACAGCAAGGTATCTCTTGTTGATTACGAGCGAGCCATCACGGCTGAAAATGACAGCGAGCGAGCGCAGAGTCTCGCTGCACATGGGGCTGCCGTGAAGCGCCATATCGACCAGCTTTCAGACAAGGATTACGCCAATCTTGCCGGTCTTCAAAGCCCCGATTTCGTCCTAATGTTCATGCCTGTAGAGCCTGCCTACATCGAGATTATGCGCACACAGCGCGATCTTTTTAATTACGGGTATCGAAAAAACGTCATTCTCGTATCACACACGACGCTTATGCCCATCTTACGAACTGTCGCAAATCTTTGGATGGTGGAGCGCAGCAATGTAGAGGCTCGGGATATCAGTGATCGCGCTGGCGATATTTTCAACGCAGTGTGTTTGGTGGCTGAACGCATGGAGAGCGTGGGCGCCTCTTTGTCACAAACCACCAAACGCTACAACGAAGCCGTAAAGAGCCTCGTGGGTCGGCAGGGACTGCATGGGAAGGTTGATCGGTTCCAGACATTATCAACGCGTGTGTCCAAAACATTTCCCGAAAACCTGGATGTTTTGCCCGATCAAACCGACGCCAGTCAGCTATCTTTAGCAACCGAAAAATCTAGCGAAAAAGACGACATTAGCGACAAATAGACGCTCAACTCCGAATTAAACGTCTAAATTTGCGACCGCTAATGCATTGGTTTCGATGAAATCTCGTCGTGGTTCAACATCGTCACCCATCAACGTCACAAACATCTGATCAGCACGAATAGCGTCTTCGATTGTCACGCGAAGCATTCGACGTGCACCTGGGTCCATCGTGGTCTCCCACAATTGATCGGGATTCATCTCACCCAAACCCTTGTACCGCTGAATCGAGCACCCGCGCCGCGCCTCATCGAGTAGCCATTGCATGATATTCGCAAAGTCAGAGGATGCGAAAACTTTCTCTCCACGCTTCACAAAGCTGTCCGACGTTACTGACGAGGCAAGCAGCACACCCAACTCGGTAAGTTGCTTGTATTCGCCGGAACTAAACAAGTTGTGGCCAAGAACAATATCACTAGCCACACTGTGCGCGGTTCGGCGCACAACGACGTAAAAGGTACCGCGCTCCGGATCACGACGTATAAAGCACTCAAACCTTACATTGCTGCCTGATATCGTAAGTAAGCGCTCACTAAGCGCCTCGGAAAATGCCGTCACACGAGCTTCGTCTGCCATCTCGTCTGTAGTAAGTGGAGTGGTATAAACCAGCTCCCAAAGAACATCCGATGAGTAAACACGACTTAAACGTTCGATAGTCGATTTTGCGCGCTGATAACGAGAAACGATATCCGCGAGCGGCTCTCCCGACAGACCCTCATCTGAGTCGCTCTTGAACAAAGTGGTATCAATTAATGCCGCATTGGTCAGGTACTCAGCCAAAGCATCTTCATCTTTGAGGTATTGACTTGATTTACCCCGAGTCAGTTTGTAAAGCGGTGGCTGTGCAATGTAGACGTGCCCACGCTCAACGAGCTCACGCATTTGCCGGAAGAAAAATGTGAGCAGGAGGGTTCGAATGTGCGACCCATCAACATCCGCGTCGGTCATGATGATGATCTGGTGGTAACGCAGCTTGTCAGGATCAAACTCATCCTTACCAATACCACAACCCAATGCGGTAACGATGGTGCCAACTTCCGCATTGCTCAACATCTTGTCAAAGCGCGCACGCTCAACATTCAAAATCTTACCCTTCAACGGCAAGATAGCTTGAAACTTACGGTTTCTTCCCTGCTTGGCTGAACCGCCAGCAGAGTCACCCTCTACCAGGTAAAGCTCACACAAGGACGGGTCGCGCTCCTGACAATCTGCTAATTTTCCCGGTAAGCCAGCGATATCAAGTGCGCCCTTACGACGTGTCATCTCACGCGCTTTACGCGCCGCCTCTCGGGCGCGCGCCGCATCAAGCATCTTGCCGACAATTTGCCTTGCATCACTGGGGTTTTCCAAAAGGAACTCACCAAAACCTGCGCCCATAGCCTGTTCAACAATTGGCTTAACTTCACTCGAAACAAGCTTGTCTTTCGTCTGCGAGGAAAATTTTGGGTCCGGCACTTTGACAGAAACGATTGCGGTCAAGCCCTCTCGAGCGTCATCTCCCGTTGTGTTGACCTTCGCCTTCTTAGCCAGACCCTCTCGCTCTATATAACTATTCAAGCCACGAGTTAGCGCCGACCTAAATCCCGCAAGGTGCGTACCGCCATCGCGCTGAGGAATATTGTTGGTATAGCAGAAAATATTTTCCTGAAAACCATCGTTCCACTGCAAAGCCACCTCGACACCTACGCCGTCATCACTGATAGTTTCAAAGTGAAAAACCTTATTTATGGTCGACTTTGCTTGATTGAGAAAATCAACAAAGGCGCTCAAACCCCCATCGTAGCAATACGTTTCGCTCTCGCCGCTTCGCTCATCTGACAACACAATCTTCACACCGGAATTCAAGAAAGCCAGCTCTCGCAAGCGCTTTGCCAACACATCAAAATGGAACTTAATGTTGGAAAACGTTTCTGCAGAGGGCTTAAATCTCACTGCGGTGCCCGACTCCTGCGTGTCACCGATCACCGCCAAAGGTGCTTCAGGAACGCCGTGCCGATAGATTTGTTCGTGGAGTTTTCCCTGCCGACGAATCGTCAAACAGAGTTCTTCTGAAAGTGCATTAACTACGGACACCCCAACACCGTGCAAACCGCCCGATACCTTATAGGTGTTATCGTCGAATTTACCGCCCGCGTGAAGAACGGTCATGATCACCTCTGCGGCAGAGACTCCCTCCTCGTGCTGTTCCGTTGGAATACCACGGCCATCATCGCTAACGCTCACCGACTCATCAGGGTGTATTACGATGTTGATCTGGCTGCAGTGGCCTGCCAAAGCCTCATCAATCGAGTTATCGACGATTTCAAAGACCATGTGGTGAAGGCCTGTTCCGTCGTCTGTGTCGCCAATGTACATGCCTGGTCGTTTACGAACCGCATCTAAACCTTTCAGTACTTTAATACTGGAGGAATCGTAATTAGCCTCTTCAGCGCCGGGGGTGTTGTCTTCCATGAGATCTCCTTTCACTCGCCGTGTATTATGCCATTGAATTGGTCTCTTTGATCACCCCTTGTTCCACGTGGAACACAGTTATTGGACCAAAACCCTCCCAACGACGCTCATCGTCAAGGGATACCATTGTTGCCAGAACCTGGACCTTACTGGCGGCCAATACTGAAAAAACAGCCCTGGCGTTATCGTGATCAAGCTCTGCACCTACATCATCCAACAAGAACACGGGCGCGCGACCCGTTACTTCTGCCAGCACCCTCCCTTGCGCAACGCGCATTGCAGACATCAATACCTTCATTTGGCCTCGAGATAAAACCTCGTGAGAAGGCCTACCCCCTATCAGACACTGCAGGTCTCCTCTGTGCGGGCCCACCTGCGTAAAACCGCGCTGCCTATCGCTCTGAGCGCCATCATTAAGCGCACCCAATAGCGACTCATCCGCCTTCCACCCAGACCTCAAAAACAAGGACATGCCTGGAAACACCACACCCATAGCAGCTAAAACTTCAGATAACTCATCTGACAAGAGCGAAGCGACCCTAACTCTAGCCTGATGAACCTGCTCACCTAAAGATGCCATTTCTCCAATCCACGCGCTGTCATCAGCTCCGCGCGCCTTTCGCAATAGCATGTTGCGCTGCTTCAGCGCCTGGTGATATCGCTGCCATAAAGAGGCAAATGAGTGTTCCACGTGGAACACCATTTGATCGATCAATCGTCGCCGCGCCTCTGGACCCTCTCTAAGCGCATTGAGGGTATCGGCATTCAGCACGACCAACGGGAGCTCTCTTGCAAGTTCAGATAACGCCTTCACCGGAGAGCCAGACAACCGGGTTTCACCTCCACCAGCACGCTGTCGGCTAATCCCAATAACCGACTCAGCGCCGGCGTATTTCACACGACCCACAACCTGAAGGCCTTGGTGATCATCGCTTATAGCTTTGGTGAGTTGCGACGTGGCGAAGGACTTGCCGGTGCCTAAAATATGAACCGCATCAAGAACTGATGTTTTACCGGCACCGTTCAATCCAGTAAATACAGACAGCCCCTCTGATAAGTCCAGAGAAACCTCGGATAAGTTTCGTAAACTTCGAATCGATAACTGCGTTAGCAAGGCGTTATCAGCGGCCTTTTACAACCGCATGGGCATAACAACGTACAGCGCCTCTGCGTCCGCATCACCGCCCGATTCTCCCTCTTCAATTAGCGCAGAGCTGGCAGAATCTGACAGCGACATACGCACCGTAGAACCAGTGAGTACGCCCATCACATCAAGCAAGTAGCTCACATTGAACCCTACCTCAAGCGCGTCTCCGGCGTAATCTACCGGCACTGATTCTTCGGCTTGCTCTTGCTCTGGATTGTTGGCAGTGATCTCAAGAGAACCGGGTGTTAGCGAGAGCCTGACACCACGATACTTTTCGTTCGACAAAATCGCGGTTCGTGTAAACGCCTGCCGCAACTCAGACCGATCACCAGTAACAGACTTATCAGGTGATCGAGGAAGAACACGTTCGTACTCGGGAAACTTCCCGTCAACCAGCTTTGAGGTAAATGTAAACTGATCTGTTGCCGCGCGAATATGATTTGACCCGACGCTCAAAGTAACAGAACCATCGCCATCCAATAGTCGCGACAACTCCAAAATGCCCTTGCGAGGCACAATTACCGACTTATCATCAGCGACCACCTGCCCAGGTGCCGTGCAGAGGGCCAAGCGGTGACCATCTGTCGCCACAAACCGAAGTCTCCCCTCTTTTAACTCCAGGTACATGCCGTTCAAGTAGTAGCGCACGTCTTGCTGCGCCATGGCGAAACCCGTGCGATCAATCATTTGGCGAACGAGGGGCTGCGCTAAATCTAAGTCGATTTCCCCAGCGCCCGCCTCTACCGTTGGAAACTCAGCTGCCGGCAATGTTGATAAGGTGAAGCGACTTCGACCTGCCCGCACAGTGACCTTACCCTCTTCAACAGTAAAAGAAATATCGACGCCGTCCGGTAGGCTTTTACAGATATCAACGAGCTTTCGGGCCGGCACTGTAATATCACCATCAGCGCCCTCGCTCTGCACCTCGATGCGACCAACGAGCTCAACCTCAAGATCGGTACCCGTCAGTGACAAACGATTGCCCTCTAAGCTCATTAATACATTAGATAAGATAGGCAGTGTTTGTCGACGCTCAACTACGCCTGCAACCAGGTTCAAAGGCTTAATTAGTGCATCCCGTGATACCGAAAACTTCATTCGTATGATCTCTCTCGTCGTAGCAAGCGCTTACATCACGTAGTCAGCAAGCGCAGCAGATTCTTATAATCTTCCCCAATATCCGATGTTGTTCCACGCAACTCCGCTATCTTACGACAAGCGTGAAGAACTGTCGTGTGGTCTCTTCCCCCAAACGCATCACCAATTTCTGGCAAACTATGATTCGTCAGTTCCTTGGACAGCGCCATCGCGACTTGTCTCGGACGCGCCACCGAGCGATTACGCCGTTTTGACAATAAATCAGCCACCTTGATTTTATAGTAATCCGCCACTGTCCGCTTGATGTTTTCTAACGAGACCTGCTTGTCTTGTAGCGCCAATAGGTCCTTCAAGCTCTCTTTGATCAACTCGATATCAAAGGGCCTGCCAGTGAAGTTCGCACTGGCAATTACCCGCTTCAATGCGCCTTCAAGCTCGCGAACATTCGAGCGAATTCGCTGCGCTATGAAAAATGCGGCCTCATGAGAAATTTCAATACCAGATTGCTCGGCCTTTTTCATCAGGATAGCAACCCGGGTCTCTAGCTCGGGCGGCTCCACAGCCACCGTTAAACCCCAACCAAACCTGCTTTTCAGCCGCTCCTCAACACCATCGATTTCCTTTGGATAGCGGTCGGAGGTCAAAATCATCTGCTGACCACCCTCTAGCAAAGCGTTAAACGTGTGAAAAAACTCTTCTTGGCTTCGGTCCTTATTAGCAAAAAACTGAATATCATCAATGAGTAAGGCATCGACTGACCGATAAAACCTTTTAAAGTCATTAATGGCGTTGAGCTGAAGCGCTTTCACCATGTCAGCGACGAAACGCTCACTGTGAAGGTAGACAATCTTGGCACCAGGTTTGCGCTGCCGAAGTGCATTACCCACGGCGTGCATGAGGTGCGTTTTGCCAAGACCTACACCTCCATATAAAAACAGCGGGTTATAGGCATCACCTGGACTCTCCGCAACCTGCTGTGCGGCGGCCATCGCCAGTTGGTTGCTCTTACCTTCAACAAAATTAGAAAACGTGTAGCCATCAACCAAATTATGCTGGTGCGACGGCACAATCACTGCTGGCGCTTGTTTTTTGGGACCGAAGACTGGCGCGGGACGGTCTACTCGAAGATCCTGACTCGACGCATTACTGGTAAAGCTCAGCTCGTGATGACTGTTAGAGGGCTTACTAACACCGGCGGCGTCTACACCCGTTACCACCCTAATCGACACCGATGACGCTTCTGAATTAACCGCGGCGAGGCATTGAGAAATGGTTGTGCTGTATTTTTCTTCTACAAAATCACGGATAAATCGGTTCGGCGCACAAAGTACGAACTCTGCGCCATCTTCCATGACCGTTAAAGGCCGAACCCAGGTATTAAACTGAACCTCGGGAACCTCACGCTTTAGTTCTTCTAAACACTGTGTCCACAACACCGTATTCGATATTGACGCGGAAGGCGGGGCGGCTATTTGCATGCTGTTATTGCTCTTGGGAACGAATTGCTAATGTTTTACGGCTAATGCAGTGCTTGTTGGCTCAACAAACAGCCACGACACAACAACATGATATAGTTATCCACACATTTATCTCCAATTCAACAAAAATAAACCCAATCAAAATCAGATACTTATGGTTTTTTTAGTGCTTTTTTAAGAATAAAGAAAAAGCAAGGTGTTTTTTTGTTTGTCTGTGGATAACTTTTTAATAACTTATGGACGATATGTGACAAAACACCATTTTAAACCAGCAACCAACAGTAGAATGGAGAGCACAAGGGTCGATCCTAGTAAGCAGCTACTAACCCAATAAAAAATGATGCCTTTGTTACCGCTTACTTTTTTGAGACCTTAGCTATTGCCAGCCGCGCAGGTGGTCCCTATAATTCCGCCCCCTTTGTTAACCGCATTAAGTTAAAGGCACTCGTATGAAGCGCACTTTTCAACCCAGCGTTCTGAAGCGCAAGCGCAACCACGGCTTCCGTGCTCGCATGGCAACCAAAAATGGCCGTAAGGTACTTGCTCGTCGTCGCGCGCGTGGACGCCTCCGCCTCTCTGCCTAAGCGTATCGGGGCAACCAGCCATGTCCCACAAGTTTCCTAAGTCTGCGCGGTTACTCAACGCCCAAGACTACTCTCAGGTTTTTAATAAGTGTTCAATACGTGCCGGGTCGAACACCGGCACAGTCCTTGCGCTGCCTATATCAGAGGACCAATCTCGGCTGGGAATTATTGTTGCAAAAAAGAACGTGCGATTAGCCACTGACCGCAACCGCATCAAACGACTGGTCAGAGAATATTTTCGAAGCCACCCCCCCTCCGCCTCAATGCGTCTGGTGTTTCTAGCAAAGCGAGGCGCTGGTACATTAAGCAATGCGCGTATCGTTGGCGATCTTGACCACTTATGGCAAAAGCTAAATCACAAGCACCAGCAGACTTTGCGTGCCAATGATCAGTAAATTACTTACTGCGCTACTAAAGATTCCGATTAAGTGCTACCAAATCGGTATCAGCCCCTTCATTGGCAATCGGTGCCGCTATTTTCCGTCCTGCTCTACATACGCAATAGAAGCTTTGGATACACATGGCGCTGTTTTCGGCAGTTTTCTAGCCGCAAAACGGATTTGCCGCTGTCATCCATGGGCTACCGGCGGTTATGATCCTGTTCCGGAACGCCCGAGCTTGTCGCAAGACGACATCGAATAACGCCGAGGACTCAGATGGACCCTGTAAGACTGCTATTAATAAGCACCACCGCCGTATTATCTCTAATGCTGCTTATTGAATGGAATCAGTATTCTGACAAGTACCAAAAACAGCAGAGCGATTTATATACCGCAGCCGTCACTGAGCAGCCCCGCTTGGTAGATAATGCAGCGGTAAATGCCCCCGTCAGCTCTGGTATCAATGACGGTATTCCTAGCGTTAACCAAGAAGCGAATCCTCTGTCATTGCTGCTTGACGATAGCGAGACATTCAATTTATCAACCGCCGCGCTTGAATTAGTTATTTCTGCAGAAGGTGGAGATGTGGTTTCTGCGTCTTTACCAAAATTTCCAGTCAGACTCGATACGCCCGACCAACCGTTTAGATTGTTAGAAAACAACAACCTACGAAGATATGTTGCGCAGAGCGGACTCATCGGACCAAACGGCATTGATGCCAGCGGTAACCGGGCACGGTATACCAGTCAAGGTGTCACCAATAATGGCGACGGCAGCCATACCTTAACGCTAGCTTGGACAGGCAATAGTCAGCTTGGCTTGACAGTTTACAAGCGCTTCACCGCTCGTGATGACCGGTACGACGTCGATGTGTCTTTCGATGTCAGAAATGGTGGTAGCTCGCTTGCATCAATCACATCATTTGCCCAACTAAAGCGTGATAACACGCAAGCGCCGGACGGCAACACTGGTTTTGGTGTCAGCCCTTATCTAGGCGCGGCTCTTACTCAACCCGATGAGCGCTATACCAAACTCAGCTTCTCTGACTTAAGCGACGAACCGTTTTCAAAGCGTTTACCTGCGGGATGGGTGGCAATCCTTCAGCACTACTTCGTATCGGCCTGGATTCCACCACAACAGGCGAGTCACGATTACTTTGCCAGCCAACTCTCTAGCGGAGACAACGTTATTGGTTATAAAAATCAAAACGTAGACATCGCTCCCGGGTCAGCAAATACCATCACTCACACACTTTATGTTGGCCCAAAAGACCAGGTCGCACTTGCTGCGCTTGCTGAGAATCTCGATCTTGTTATTGATTACGGTTGGCTGTGGTGGCTTGCTCAGCCGCTTTTCTGGTTACTCACCTTAATCCAGCAGTTTGTCATTAACTGGGGACTGGCCATCATTGCGCTGACCATTGTTGTCAAGCTCCTCTTCTTTCGGTTGTCAGCGGCAAGCTACAAATCAATGGCCAAGATGAGAACGGTACAGCCCAAGATTCAAAGTATTCGGGATCAATACGCAGACGATAAAGCAAAGCAACAACAAGCCATGATGGAGCTTTGGAAAAAAGAGAAGATCAACCCAATGGGTGGTTGTCTTCCCATGTTGATTCAAATGCCGGTCTTTATCGCGCTTTACTGGGTGCTACTCGAGTCAGTAGAACTCAGACACGCACCCTTCATCCTCTGGATCGAAGACCTCTCAGCCATGGATCCTTATTTCGTATTACCTCTTCTCATGGGAATCAGTATGTGGCTAATGCAGCGCCTGAATCCAGCGCCACCGGATCCCATGCAAGCAAAAATCATGATGTACATGCCGATAGCATTTACATTCCTCATGATGTGGTTTCCGGCTGGACTGGTGCTCTACTGGTTATCCAATAACCTTCTGTCATTTGCTCAACAATACGTTGTTACTCGACAAATTGAGCAAGCAGCAGCCCGCTAAGCCCAACAATGACGGGGCTTGATACGGATACGATTGCTGCGATCGCCACAGCGCGCGGCAACGGACCTGTTGGTATCATTCGCCTAAGTGGTCCTGATTCGCTTTCAATCGCACAGACTTTAAGTGAGTCAGAGCTTTCGCCTCGATATGCTCACTATCGATCTTTCCTAGGTGATGAAGGCCAAACAATTGACTCAGGCCTGGCCATTTATTTTCCTGGCCCCAATTCATTCACCGGTGAAGATGTTGTCGAAATTCAGGGACATGGCGGACACGTTGTATTGCACACTCTGCTCTCACGCTGCATCGATTTAGGCGCAAGACAAGCTCGACCCGGCGAGTTTTCTGAGCGCAGTTTTATCAACGGCAAAATTGATTTAATTCAAGCAGAAGCTATCGCCGATCTCATTGCAGCTGAAACCGAGATAGCAGCAAAACTAGCTTCTGCCTCTTTATCCGGTGCGTTCTCCTCTTTAGTTACTGACCTCTCCTATCAACTCAACGAACTAAGAGCGTTAACCGAAGCCTCAATTGATTTTCCCGAAGAAGACATCGATGTTCTAGAGCGCCATTCAGTTGAATCGAGACTCCGTGACTGCAATGCCACTATCGAGCGACTACTTAACGATGTTGCGGCATCACAAAAGAAAACCCAGCACTACCTAGCTGTTCTAATCGGTGCACCCAACGCTGGTAAAAGCAGTCTATTAAATGCACTTGCTCGTGAAGATGTAGCGATTGTTACAAATGTTCCTGGAACGACACGTGACACGCTAAAGCAGAGCATAAAAGCAGGCGATATCGTGCTAGACCTCGTCGACACAGCAGGTATTCGTCAGTCCGACGACGTCATTGAGCAAGAAGGTGTAAAGCGCGCCAAATTAAGCAGCCAAGCGGCCGACCTTGTGCTTCACATCATTGATGACAATGAGCCACAGGAAATCACTAGCGAATGGTTACCTGAGTCAGCTATCAACATTCAGGTTAGAAACAAAATCGATATCTCCGGGAAACAAGCGGGAATAGTTCCTACTCAAGACGGAGATAGATGCGTAGCCATCAGTGCCAAAAATGGCGATGGTATAGACGCGCTGCTTCGAGTGGTTGAAGAATCACTCTTAATACAAGGGACTCAAAACTCTCAATTCAGTGCCCGTCAGCGACACGTTGATGCGCTAAGCGAGGCACACGATGCTCTTTCTGAATCATTGCTCGCTTTCGAACACCACAATGCAGCTGAACTATTAGCTGAAGACTTAAAACGGGTTCAATCTGCGATCGACTCTTTAACGGGGCAAGTAGCCAGTGACGATATCCTCGGACTAATTTTCAGTAGCTTCTGCATAGGTAAGTAACACCCTATCCACAGTATTGTTTGAAAATTCATGTAGACCCGCTGACATGTTCTCTGTTGTGGATACATTTGGTGACAACCTTGTGTGTGGCGTTGTGTAGAAATAACGTACATCCAAAGACGTGAAAAAGAAGGCGTAGATATCCCCTGTCAGCACAGAGCTTACTACCTTGTTTTTCCTTACTTATGAAAGGACTTATGCGGGGATGAAACATAGAGCCTGCATGGTGATGTGGCATCTATCCACAAAAAAGGCTGCCCTAATAACAACAGTATTAAAGTATCTTTTCTAATACACATATAAATTAATACTAATTTATAAAGCTTTGTACGCTGCGACGAAAAACGCCTTTTTTGTGAATCTGTCGCCCTTGACACGGCATAACTTAAGTTCAATCGTAATTATTCGTATACTCCTCTCCTTTTTTCGAACAAAGACGGCAAATGCACACTCATCGGACGTTTGATGTCATCGTGGTCGGAGGTGGCCATGCAGGCACAGAAGCAGCGTTGGCATCTGCCCGTACGGGAGTGCGCACACTGCTCATCACCCACTCGATCGATACGCTTGGTCAAATGTCGTGTAATCCAGCGATTGGCGGTATTGGAAAATCGCACCTCGTTCGAGAAATTGATGCTCTGGGTGGCTCCATGGCCAGGGTGACGGATTTAGCGGGTATTCAATTCCGAGTGCTTAATGCCCGAAAAGGCCCAGCTGTTAGAGCGACTAGAGCGCAGGCCGATAGAGTTTTATACAGAAACGCGATTCGCCAAGCGCTCTTTGCTCAGGCGAACTTGACTGTCTTTCAAGACGCTGTTGACGATATCGAGCTTTTGGGTGAAACAGTTACCGGCGTTAGAACAGCCACTGGAATTTGCTTTTCTGCTCCCGCTTGTGTTCTCACTGCAGGGACTTTCTTGAATGGCAAGATTCATATTGGCATGGAAAATCAGTCGGGCGGGCGCATGGGTGATGCTGCTGTGGTCACACTGGCAGACCGGTTGCGCGAATTGTGTCCACGTACTGGAAGATTGAAAACAGGAACACCACCCCGAATAGACGGCAACTCGGTTGATTTTTCTGCTTTGCAAGAACAGTGGGGCGATGAGCCAAGGCCTGTGATGTCCCAGTTGGGGTCTATCTCACAACATCCAGAACAGTTGTGTTGCTGGGTGACCAAGACCAATGAAGCGACACACGATGTTATTCGAGGGGGTCTCGACCGTTCACCTATGTTTAGTGGTGTTATCGAGGGAACGGGCCCACGCTACTGTCCAAGTATTGAAGACAAGATTCATCGATTTGCAGATAAAAATTCGCATCAAATATTTTTAGAGCCCGAGGGCCTTACGACAACAGAGCTGTATCCAAATGGTATATCCACGTCGCTGCCGTTTGATGTTCAGGAGGCCATGGTTCGAACGATTCCTGGACTTGAGAATGCGCACATTACAAGGCCAGGGTATGCAATTGAATATGATTATTTCGATCCGCGTGATCTGACGCATAGCCTTGAAACCCGGCACGTCTCTGGTTTGTATTTTGCGGGTCAAATCAATGGTACGACGGGTTACGAAGAGGCTGGAGCACAAGGATTGCTTGCAGGCTTAAATGCGTCTCGATACGCCCGCGATCTCGATGCCTGGGAGCCACGACGCGATGAGGCCTATATCGGCGTTCTTGTGGACGACCTTGTAACGTTGGGCACACAAGAACCTTATCGAATGTTTACATCTCGAGCTGAATATCGGTTGCAACTGCGGGAAGACAATGCCGATGAGCGCTTGACGTCAAAAGGCAATGCGCTTGGGTTGATTCCGTCAGCACATTGGGCCGTATATCAGCATAAAAGAGAGTTAGTAGATAGAGAGTTGGGGCGATTAGAAACAACTTACATTCACCCGAATACCAGCGCATCAAAAACGCTGGATACCAAATTAAAATCACCCATTAATCGAGAGTATTCGATGGCGGATTTGATTCGTCGTCCAGAGTTGACATACAGCGATGTGGCAAGCTTGAAAGGAGTGCCTGTCATAGACCTAGCGACAGCTGATCACATAGAAACGCGTGTCAAATACGCCGGTTATATAGCAAGACAACAAGACGAAATTGATCGATTGAAGCGGCATGAGAATACGCTAATTCCAAACGATTTTGATTTCACCGAAGTTTCTGGTTTGTCCAATGAGGTCTGTCAAAAACTGACAGATACTAGGCCGTCAAACATAGCGAGGGCTGGTCGAATTCAAGGGGTAACACCTTCAGCGTTGTCACTGCTTTTGGTGCACCTGCGACGGCAAAGCAATTCTGCTTCCGATCGCGCCGTCAGTAATGGCTGAACGCTTATTCGATCAAATTCGTCAGGGGCTTATGACGCTTGACCTCGACGAAGAGCTAGTTGAACCGTTAACGGATTACGTTAACTTGCTGCATAAATGGAATAGACCTTTCAACTTAACGGCCGTGCGGCGCCCCAAGGACATGGTGATAAAACACGTCTTTGATAGCCTTACGTTGGCAGCGTATCTGGGTTCATTTGAACGACTTTGTGATGTCGGGACTGGCGCAGGTTTACCGGGCGTTCCATTAGCTTTGTGCTTTCCTGAGAAAGAGTTTGTATTGCTTGATAGCAATGGGAAGAAAACCCGTTTTCTCTTTCAAGTACGTGAACAACTGAAGCTAAACAATATCAATATTGTCGAAGGTCGAGCGGAGTCCTATCAGCCAGAGCAAAGGTTTGATGTTGTTATGAGTCGCGCCTTCGCTGATTTAAATCGGATGTGCAATCTGACAGCGCATTTACTCAAAACAGACGGCGTTTGGCTCGCCATGAAGTCTCAAAGCGTTGATACTGAAATTGCGGATTTGAACACGTCCACTGAGATCATTGAACAAATTGGTCTTGTGGTGCCTGGACTTGAGGAGCTGAGGCAATTGGTTGTATTGCGTCGTGGTGAGAATAAAAAATGAAAATAATTGCCGTAGCGAATCAAAAAGGAGGCGTTGGTAAAACAACAACAAGCGTCAACCTAGCGGCCTCGTTGGCACAGATTGGAAATCGGGTGCTTCTGGTAGATATGGATCCGCAGGGCAATGCGACCATGTCCTCAGGAATAGAAAAAAATGGCTTAGAGCTCTCCGTATTAGATCTGTTGTTGGAGGAGGCGTCTCTTTCTGAGTGTTTGGTTGAGTCGATACCGGGGAAGTTTTCCGTCTTGCCAGCTAATGGTGATCTTACTGCGGCAGAGGTAGAGCTCATCGAGGTTGAGGGGAAAGAAAAACGGTTGAAAGAAGGCTTGTATCAAGGCGAAGCCTCGTTCGACTTTGTGTTAATTGATTGCCCTCCTTCTCTTAACATGCTCACTGTCAACGCGATGGTGGCCTGTGATTCGATTCTCATCACAATGCAATGTGAGTACTTCGCTTTGGAGGGGCTTTCTGCGCTCTTAAATACGATTCGACGTATTAACGAGACAGTGAACCCAGATCTTGAAATCGAGGGAATTCTTAGAACGATGTATGATCCTAGAAACTCCCTAACAACAGAGGTTTCCGAGCAACTATTTAGTCATTTTGGTGATCTCGTTTATCGGACGGTTATTCCTAGGAATGTTCGACTAGCAGAAGCACCAAGTCACGGCGAACCCGGTATTGTCTATGACCGATATTCAAGAGGTGCACGCGCTTACATGGCGCTTGCTGAAGAATTCACTCGGCGACAGTGATATGGCACAGAATGGGGTGAATGAATGGCAAGTGCGCAGGATAGGTAAATGAACACAAAGAAGCGAAAATTAAATCGCGGCCTTGACGCTTTGTTAGGGACTGACCTGACGAAAAAGGCGCCACCAGACGCAGCCGAGCTAGACGCAGCGCCACACAGCGACGGTGACTTGCGGCAACTACCTCTGGAGTTTTTACAGCGCGGTAAATATCAGCCTCGGGTTGATTTTGATGAAGCCGCTTTACAAGAGCTTTCTGAAAGTATTCAAGCGCAAGGTGTCATGCAGCCCATTGTTGTGAGATCGATTGCAGCAGATCGTTATGAGATTATTGCTGGTGAGCGGCGTTGGAGAGCCTGTCAGCTCGCCGCCTTGGATACGATTCCTGCCATTGTTCGTGAGATCAGTGATGAAACTGCGATCGCGATGGCGTTAATAGAAAATATTCAACGTGAAAACCTCAATCCACTTGAAGAGGCACGAGCGTTGAAGCGCCTCCAAACGGAATTCGAGTTGTCTCAGCAAGAGGTGGCTACAGCCGTAGGTAAGTCACGCCCAGTGATTGCGAATTTGTTGCGGCTACTGTCGCTCGAGCGAGAAGTTTCTGAGATGCTAGAGCAAGGACGAATTGATGCAGGTCACGGCAAGGTACTCCTGGCTTTGGATGGCATAGATCAAGTTCGTGCGGCGAGAAAGGTAGCTGACAGTAGGCTGTCCGTTAGACAAACAGAAGCACTCGTGAAAGCGTTGCTTGCCTCCCCTGCTAATACCACCCCACAACGAAAAGACCCCGATATCGATCGCCTGGAAAGGCAGTTATCTGAGCGGTTTGGCACAAAAGTTGTCATCGAAAATAAAAATGGGAGGGGAAAATTGGTTATTCAGTACAGCGACCTTGATGTGCTTGATGGAATTTTAAATCGCATTCAATAAAAGTTGGCATTTTGCTTTGTTGATGCGCTTAGGCAATTCGAATAGACTTGCGCGCGCTTGAGAACCCGAAAATATGGGAGTGCTGAGTGGTTGAGTACACGCGAACAATGCTGGCTCATCACTTCGTTAGAGCGTTGGTCTACACCAGTGTTTTAATTGGCGTCCTCTCCTTTGGCGTTTGGCTTTTTTTCGGTACTGATGCGGCGTTTGCGGTCTGGGTAGGTGCAGCGATTATTGGACTGCCGCAGGCATGGCTTGCGACCAGCATGTTTAGCCGGTTTGGTGCGCAAGCACCCACCGTATTGGGAATAGCAAAATTTAGTCTCAGTGCACTGTTGTTTGGTCTTTGGTTTGCCAAAGCGCCAGACCCGCAGCCCGGAGCGATCTTCGCAGGCGCGATAGCAGTATTAGTGAGTAGTCCGGTTTTTTATTATCTGGCTGCGAAAGACAGAGTGGTTTAACAGAGAACATCGCGTTAATGCGGTTGTTTAATTAGGGCAAGATCGAATGGCTGCAGCTGGTCAAGAACAGACGGTTTCGGAATACATCGTCCATCACCTAACTAACCTTACCTACGGGAAGCTTCCCGAGGGGTTTGAGCGTTATGACGGTGAAACGGTGGCTGCTGGTGGTCAGTGGGCCTTCGCACATGGTGCAGACGAGATATCGGCGATGGGCTTCAATGCAATCCATGTGGACTCACTGGCATGGTCTATTGGTCTCGGTGTAATCTTTTGTGCCCTATTTCGTTGGGTTGCTGTTCGTACTTCAGCCGATACGCCCTCAGGCTTGATCAACTTCGTAGAGATGATCGTCGAGTTCATCGACACGCAGGTCAAAGACACCTTTCATGGCAATAATAAGCTGATAGCCCCCTTGTCACTGACTATTTTTGTTTGGGTGTTTTTGATGAATCTGATGGATCTCATACCCGTCGATGTCGTCCCGGAGCTCATGCTGCTGGCGGGGGTCGAGTACCAGAAAATCGTTCCATCTACAGACCCGAACATCACTATGGGCATGGCAATTGGTGTTTTTGTGCTGATGCTTTTTTACTCAATTAAGGTCAAAGGCTTTGGGTTTGTTAGAGAGCTCACCATGAACCCGTTTAACCACTGGGCGTTTATTCCTGTGAATCTGTTCATGGAAGTTGTTGGTTTACTGGCGAAGCCTTTTTCGCTTGGATTGCGACTCTTTGGCAACATGTACGCCGGAGAAATGATCTTTATTTTGATTGCGGCGCTCTTTAGCGCTGGATTCATTTGGTTATTGCCGGCAGCACTTCTGCAGGTTGGATGGGCTATTTTCCACATCCTGGTGATTACCTTGCAGGCGTTTATCTTTATGGTCCTTACCATCGTGTACCTCAGCATGGCACACGAGGACCACTAATTCTTGAACTTCCATACTTAGACTCAATAGGAGACAACAATGGAAATGATCTACATCGCAGCTGCGATTATGATGGGCTTGGGCGGCATGGGTGCCGCTATTGGCGTGGGTATTTTGGGTGGTAAGCTCATCGAAGGTTCGGCACGTCAGCCCGAACTGGCTTCACGTCTCCAGGGCACGTTCTTCTTGGGTGCCGGACTAGTTGATGCGATCCCAATTATTGGTGTTGGTATCGCTATGTACCTCATCTTTGTGGTAGCAGGCTAAAACCGTTGTTTCCCCGCTCGTCTCGGGCGGGGCTGAAACCCACAGGAGACTACTGTGAACATTAATCTGACCATTATCGGACAGATCTTGGCCTTTATTGCGTTCGTTGCGTTTTGCATGCGATACGTTTGGCCACCGATCCTAGCCGCTATGGAAGAGCGCCAACAAAAGATCGCGGACGGTTTGGCTGCGGCAGACCGGGCGAGTCACGATTTGGAGCTTGCGCAAAAAGAAGCGGTTGATCGTCTAGTAGAGGCGAAGAAAGAAGCCGCGTCTATTGTCGAGTCCGCCAACAAGCGTGCAGCCACTGTTGTCGACGAAGCAAAAGTCGCTGCGGTTGCTGAAGCGGATCGAGTAAAAGAGCTTGCGATTGCTGAAGTAGAGCGCGAGAAGGCTCAGGCAAAAGAGCAATTGTTAACTCAAGTAAGCACGCTCGCTATTGCTGGCGCAGAAAAAGTGCTAGCTGCTGAAATTGATGCTGATAAACACGCTGTTCTTCTTCAGCAATTAGTGAAGGAGCAGTAAGCGTGATCGAGCCAACCACATTGGCGAGACCCTACGCGCGCGCTGCGTTTCAGTTCGCTGTTGATAACAGTGTTGTGGACGACTGGCACCAAGCGCTTGTGACCATTGTTGCTGTAGTGGCGGAACCGTCGGTTGCGAAGGTGCTCGATGATCCCGCAACCACTGCATCACAACGAGCCAAAACAGTTGTCACGGTGCTTGGAGATGACATTCCAGCGGGGATAGCACAGTTTGTCGGTGTTATGGCTGAGAACCACCGGCTTGCCCTCGCGAGTGAAGTGGCGAGGCTTTTCGCTGAACTACGCTCAGCGCTTGATGCAGCGGCAAACGTTACGGTAACGAGTGCTTTTGACGTGGCGGATGCGACGATTGAGCAACTCACCGCTTCATTGACAACGAAGTTGGGTAAGACGGTCGATATGACCGTTGAAACAGATTCTTCCCTGATAGGGGGAGCCATTATTCGAGCCGGCGATATGGTTATCGACGGTTCAGTTCGTGGGCGCTTGCACAAGCTTGCGACTGCGTTGAAATCTTGACAGAGGAACCGGTCATGCAACAACTGAATCCTTCAGAAATCAGCGACATCATCAAGCAGCGTATATCGCATCTTGATGTTGCATCGCAGGCAACCAACGAAGGCACTATCGTCTCGGTAACGGACGGCATCATCCGAATTCACGGGCTTACCGAAGTTCAATACGGTGAGATGATTGAATTTGAGGGCAACGTATTTGGACTCGCTCTTAACCTTGAGCGTGACTCGGTCGGCGCGGTTGTGTTGGGTGACTACAAGCAGCTGGCTGAAGGTCAGACGTGTCGCTGCACGGGCAGAATCCTTGAGGTACCTGTTGGCCCCGAACTGCAGGGACGTGTTGTTGACGCACTCGGAAATCCGATTGACGGTAAGGGTGCTATCGAGACAACAATGACCGATGCGCTAGAAAAAATTGCACCCGGGGTAATTGCGCGGCAATCGGTTGACCAGCCTGTTCAAATTGGCTTGAAAGCGATCGACGCTATGGTGCCAATTGGTCGTGGTCAGCGAGAGCTGATTATTGGTGACCGTCAGATCGGTAAGACCGCGATTGCAGTCGACGCCATCATTAACCAGAAAGGCACCGGAATTAAGTGTATTTATGTTGCTGTGGGCCAGAAGGCCTCTTCAGTCGCATCAGTTGTTCGTAAGCTCGAAGAGCATGGCGCGATGGATCATACGATCGTGGTTGCAGCGAATGCATCAGATCCGGCAGCGATGCAGTATTTGGCTCCTTTCGCTGGATGCACTATGGGTGAGTACTATCGCGATCGCGGTGAAGACGCACTCATTATCTATGATGATTTGTCTAAGCAGGCTGTGGCCTATCGCCAAATTTCTTTGCTGCTGCGTCGACCACCCGGCCGTGAAGCCTACCCGGGTGATGTTTTCTATCTCCACTCACGGCTCCTCGAGCGAGCGGCGCGTGTAAACGCGGATTATGTCGAGGCCTTTACGAACGGAGAAGTGAAAGGCAAAACGGGTTCTCTGACAGCGCTACCCGTGATTGAAACTCAGGCAGGTGACGTATCAGCATTCGTACCAACCAACGTTATTTCGATTACCGACGGCCAGATCTTTCTCGAAGCCGATATGTTCAACGCAGGTATTCGACCAGCGATGAACGCGGGTATTTCAGTATCACGTGTAGGTGGTGCGGCACAGACCAAGATTATTAAGAAGCTGTCGGGCGGTATTCGAACAGCTCTTGCTCAGTACCGCGAGCTCGCAGCGTTCTCGCAGTTCGCATCAGATCTCGACGAGGCCACCAAGGCCCAGCTTGAGCACGGTGAGAGGGTCACCGAGTTGATGAAGCAGAGGCAGTATGCACCTCAAAGTGTCGCAGAGATGGGATTGTTGCTGTACGCCGCAAACGAGGGTTACTTGAAGGAGGTAGAAGTCGAGAAGATTTCGGACTTCGAGTCAGCGCTACTCTCTTACATGCATGCAGAGCACGGTGCGCTGATGCAAGAGATTGCTGCGGACGGTAATTGGAACGATGACCGAGAGGCCGCGTTTAAGTCAGGTCTTGATGCCTTTATTTCAACTCAAACCTGGTAAGTAGCGATGGCAGCCGGTAAAGAAATTCGCACTAAGATCACGAGTATTCAAAGCACTCAAAAGATCACTAGCGCGATGGAGATGGTGGCGGCGAGCAAAATGCGTCGCGCGCAGGACCGCATGGAAGTCGGTAAGCCTTACGCTCGTCGCATGCGCGCTGTGATTGGTCACATTGCCAATGCATCTGCAGAGTACCGCCACGCTTACATGCAACAGCGGTCTATTCAGCGCGTTGGTTATATTATCGTCTCGTCAGATCGCGGCTTGTGTGGTGGTTTGAATATCAATCTGTTCAAGCGTGCGCTGCAGTCGATGAAAGAACATTCTGATGCAGGGCATGCTGTTGATTTGTGCCTAATTGGCGGCAAGGGCCAGGCTTTCTTTGGATCTGTTGGTGGCAACGTCGTTGCCAGCGTTCGAGACATTGGTGAAGAGCCTTCAGTCGAGCAACTGATTGGTGCCGTAAAGCATATGCTTGATGCCTATGTTGGCGGCACCATCGACAAGCTTTACTTGGTTGGCAATGATTTTGTTAACACCATGACCCAGACACCAACTGTTCAGCAGTTGCTTCCACTGGAGGCAGACGCTCAGCAACAGTACTCGCACCACTGGGATTATATTTACGAGCCGGACGCTCGAGACCTGTTAGATGGCCTGCTCGCTCGTTACATCGAGTCACTGGTTTATCAGGCAGTGGTCGAGAACGGTGCTTGTGAGCAGGCGGCTCGAATGATCGCTATGAAAAATGCGAGTGAGAACGCCGGTGAACTTATTGACGAGCTTCAGCTGGTTTACAACAAGGCTCGACAGGCAGCGATTACCCAAGAGCTGTCAGAAATTGTGGGCGGCGCGGCCGCTATTGGTTAAGCGCAGTAGGCGCGGTTTTAGCATTACGGTGACGCTGAGGATTTGCGTCGCGGAACAAGACAGAGGACTCAAAAATGAGTAGTGGAAAGGTAGTACAGGTCATCGGCGCGGTTGTTGACGTAGAGTTTCCCCGTGACAGCGTACCGAAGGTATACGATGCCCTGACTGTCACTGATAAAGGCCTCACTCTGGAGGTTCAGCAACAGTTGGGTGACGGTGTTGTACGCGCGATTGCTATGGGTTCATCAGAGGGTGTAAGCCGCGGACTTTCCGTTGACAATACGGGTGCCCCTATTTCAGTGCCGGTTGGCATTGAAACACTGGGACGCATCATGGATGTCTTGGGTAACCCCATCGACGAGCGTGGTCCAATTGGTGAGCAAGAGCGCTCTTCGATTCACCGCGCTGCTCCTTCTTACGAAGAGCTCGCTGCGTCAGAAGAATTGCTCGAGACCGGCATCAAAGTGATCGATCTGGTCTGCCCATTTGCTAAGGGCGGTAAGGTTGGATTGTTCGGGGGTGCCGGCGTTGGTAAGACGGTCAACATGATGGAGCTCATTAATAACATCGCGACTGAGCACTCCGGATTGTCTGTATTCGCGGGTGTTGGTGAGCGTACTCGAGAGGGTAATGACTTCTACTACGAAATGCAGGAGTCGAAGGTTGTTAACGTCGAGAACCTACCAGAGTCAAAAGTGGCGATGGTATACGGTCAGATGAATGAACCACCCGGTAACCGTCTGCGAGTGGCGCTGACAGGGTTGACCATGGCCGAGAAATTCCGTGATGAAGGCCGTGACGTGCTGCTCTTCGTGGACAATATCTATCGTTACACGCTGGCGGGAACCGAGGTTTCGGCGCTGTTGGGCCGTATGCCATCAGCGGTGGGCTATCAGCCAACGCTGGCTGAAGAAATGGGCGTACTTCAGGAGCGTATTACGTCGACTAAAACGGGATCAATTACATCGATTCAGGCCGTTTACGTCCCCGCTGATGACTTGACTGACCCATCACCCGCAACAACGTTTGCGCACTTGGACTCAACCGTTGTTTTGAGTCGAGATATTGCGGCGAAAGGCATTTACCCCGCTGTTGACCCACTCGACTCAACATCGCGACAACTCGATCCACTGATTATTGGAACTGAGCACTACGAATGTGCCCGAGGTGTTCAGTCGGTGCTTCAGCGTTATAAAGAGTTGAAGGACATCATCGCGATTTTGGGTATGGATGAGCTGTCTGAAGAAGACAAGATGACGGTAGCGCGAGCACGTAAAATTGAGCGCTTCCTGTCTCAGCCATTCCACGTAGCAGAAGTCTTTACGGGTTCTCCTGGCATCTATGTGTCATTGAAAGACACGATTGCGGGCTTCAAAGCGATTTTGGCGGGTGAGTACGACCACCTTCCTGAACAGGCGTTCTATATGGTTGGCTCTATCGAGCAAGCTGTTGAGAAAGCCGAGAAAATGAGCGCTTAATCGGAGGCGGCAATGGCACTGACCATTCACTGCGATATTGTTAGCGCAGAAGCTCAAATCTTCTCAGGTCTAGTGGAGCTGTTGGTTGCCAGCGGCTCCAACGGTGAACTTGGGGTGACCTATGGACACACTCCGTTACTCACTGACCTGACGCCTGGCACGGTTCGCGTCGTCCTCCAAGGGGGCGAGGAAGAGGTGTATTACGTCTCGGGAGGCTACCTCGAAGTACAAGGCGATGTTGTCACTGTCCTCGCGAATACTGCGGTACGCGGTGATGATCTCGACGAAGTGGCTGCTGAAGAGGCCCGAAAGGCAGCTGAAGAAGCGCTGGCTAATCAAAGCAGTGAACTCGATTATGGTCGTGCATCAGCGCAACTAGCAGAGGCTGCAGCGCAGCTTGCTACTCTGAGAAAGCTCAAGAATCGCGCGGGGCGCTGAACCCCGCCTTGACCACTCGCTCCGAGTTGTGGGTTTTGTCTGATCATCCCGCTTTGGAATTTTTGCCATAGTAGTTGTCATATGGCTGTGCCATGATTTCTCGACAGCTCACTACCGATGCCCGAATGCTCGAAGTAATTGTCCTTGCCGCTGGTCGTGGCACTCGCATGAAATCTGAATTACCAAAGGTGCTCCACCACATTGGTGGCAAGCCTATGGTGGCCAGAGTCCTCGATACAGCTCGGCAGCTTGGAGCAGAGCGAATCCATGTTGTTGTCGGGCACGGTGCTTCTCAGGTTGCCGATGCGGTTGCTGCGCCCGATGTTGAAATTTACGTTCAATCCGAGCAACTAGGTACCGGGCATGCAGCGCTTCAAGCGGCTCCGTCTTGTCATCCCGACAGCACCATTCTCATCTTGTTTGGTGACGTTCCGCTTTTGTCGTCTGGTGTTTTAGCTGACGTTGTTTCGGCCTCTAAAACGCAACCAACACTGCTCGCTGCAGCATTAGAAGATCCGACCGGTTACGGTCGGGTAATTCGTGACACCGATGGGAGCTTTGCTCGGGTGGTTGAGCAGAAAGATGGTCTGCCGCACGAGCTAGAGGTGACAGAGGTCAACACAGGCGTCCTTGCTGCTCGTGGAAGTGAGTTAGTTGCCTGGCTTGGCCAGGTAAAAAATAACAATGCACAAGGTGAGTTCTATTTACCGGATGTGCTAAGTCTTGCGCTGCAGGATGGGAAGAAGGTGAGTGTCGTGGTGACCGATAAGTCGAATGAAATTTCTGGTGTGAATGATCGAGCACAACTTGAGGCACTCGAGCGGTTACATCAAAGGCAGAAGGCTGATGAGCTGATGGCGGCTGGCGTGCATGTCATGGATGCTAGTCGTTTGGATATCCGTGGCAGCCTTGCTTGTGGCACAGATGTGGTACTCGATTCGAATGTATTGATTGAAGGTGAGGTTCGCCTCGGCAATAACGTAGTGGTCGAGGCGAACTGCGTGCTCAAAGATTGTGTGATTGGCGATGGCACGGTTGTGCGTGCATTCACGCATATTGAAGGTGCGGCCGTTGCCGATAATTGTCAGGTGGGGCCTTACGCACGCTTAAGACCAGGTGCTGAATTAGGTGATGGCGCCAAGATCGGTAATTTTGTCGAAGTCAAAAATAGCGTGTTGGGTGCTGGTGCTAAAGCTAATCACTTGGCGTATGTCGGTGATGCCAGCGTTGGAGCGGGGTCAAATATCGGTGCCGGTACCATTACCTGTAATTATGATGGTGCTAATAAGCACAAGACGGAGCTTGGAGAGAATGTGTTTATCGGTTCAAACAGCACACTCATTGCTCCGCTTACTGTAGAAAACGATGGTTTCGTTGCTGCGGGCTCTACCGTGACCTCCCTCGTTGGTGAATCGCAGCTCGCGGTTGGACGAGCCAAACAGCGCAATATTGATGGGTGGAAACGCCCGCAAAAATCCAAGCAGTAGGAATTTGTTATGTGTGGAATAGTCGCCGCGGCAGCTCAGCGAGAAGTCTCCGAGATTTTGCTCGAGGGCTTGAGAAGGCTCGAGTATCGAGGTTACGACTCAGCGGGCATGGCGTTGATCGACAATGATCATGCGCTTCAGTTACACAAATATTCGGGGAAAGTGAAAGCGCTGGAAGATGCTAATTCGCTCAATCCCATTGTTGGATGTCGGGGTGTGGCGCACACACGATGGGCAACTCACGGTGAGCCAACCTCCGCCAACGCCCACCCTCATGTATCGGGTGATCGAGTTGCGCTTGTTCATAACGGCATCATCGAAAATCATGCCAGCCTTCGCGATGCCTTACGCGCCCAGGGCGTAGAGTTTCGGTCAGAGACCGATACAGAAGTAATTGTTCACCTTATTAATACTAGTCTCGAAGAAGGTGCCTCGCTTTTCGATGCAGTTCGAGAAACCGTGAGCCAGCTAAAGGGTGCTTACGCGATTGCCGTTGTCGATACCGAGCACGAAAATGAGGTTGTGGTTGCGCGCGAGGGCAGCCCCCTGGTGCTGGGTGTGGGTATTGGTGAGACCTTTGCGGGCTCGGATACGCTAGCACTTCGGCAAGTCACGGACACCTTTGTGTATCTCGAAGATGGCGATTTTGCCGTTTTGAAGCCGAGCGGTTTTCAAATCTTCGATATGTCAGGTGCGCCGATCGTACGTGAAAAGACACGCTTGAAGGGCGGTGATAATCAAACCGACAGAGGTGAGTTTGAGCACTACATGCTCAAAGAAATTTACGAGCAGCCGGATCGACTTCGAGACACACTAACCTTTGACGCACTTGACGATTCGCTGTTCGGCGATCAGGCCGCAGCCATTTTTGATCAGGTACAAGCAGTTCAGATCATTGCCTGTGGAACCAGCTATCACGCTGGACTCGTTGCGCGACATTGGCTTGAGGCGATTGCGGGCGTGCCGTGCCAAGTTGAGGTTGCTTCAGAGTTTCGCTACCGGCGCTCGGTTGCCCTGCCGGGCACCTTGGTGGTGACAATCTCACAGTCTGGAGAGACCGCAGACACACTCGCGGCGATTAAGCACCTGCCTGATGACTATGCACTCGCGAAGTTGGCCATCTGCAATGTCGATCATAGCGCCATTGTGCGCGCCAGCGATCTCGTATTCCTCACCAAAGCGGGCCCTGAAATTGGCGTTGCATCGACCAAAGCATTCACCACCCAACTTGCCGCACTGATGGTGCTCATGGCTTGCATTGCCCGGCGCCAAGCAAAAAGCGCGTTGGACGAGTCTTTGGTAAAGCAGGCCATTGCCGAACTGCCGGCAGCCGTGGAAGCAACGATTACTCAGGACGCCAAGATTAAGGCGTTGGCCAGTCACTTCATTCAGCGTAACCATGCGTTATTCCTCGGGCGCGGCGTCTACCACCCTATCGCTATGGAAGGTGCGCTGAAGCTTAAGGAAATCTCCTACATCCATGCAGAGGCGTATCCAGCGGGGGAGTTGAAGCATGGTCCGCTGGCACTGGTTGATGACAAGATGCCGATCGTGGCTGTGGCGCCGAAAGACGACCTACTCGATAAGCTGAAGTCGAATCTCGAGGAAGTTCGCGCGCGTGGAGGTCAACTGTTTGTATTTGCTGATCAGGCCGGTAACTACGAAAGCGGACCGGGCGTCACTGTTATTGACGTACCTTCGGTTTCAGAGCTAGCAGGACCCATTGTCTACACGGTGGCACTGCAACTGCTGTCTTACCACGTCGCTGTCGCCAAAGGCACCGATGTTGATAAGCCTCGCAACCTCGCAAAGTCAGTGACTGTGGAATAATTTTCGTGTGGTAAACCCAATCCCTTAGTGCTCAGCAATGTTAAGCGGTAATTTAGAAGCAGAGAATTATGCGAACTAACGCTTCATTTTTGTTGTGTTTAGTGCCTGTTTTGTCTTCATGTGTTTCCAGCACTGTGCATGTAAGACCTGACCCTCAAGAGTATCAGCAGTTAAATGCCTCGCCGGTGTATATAAAAAAAGCGGCAGATACGGACCTACATACGTACGAGATTGAGTTGGATGAATGTATTGAGTCATCTAATACCAAAGTGGATAGATCCTCAAAAGTTGGGATTGGTCTTGGGTCATACTTTTTAGTAGGAGGTCTGTATACGATTGTCACCGCAAGTGGGGTTCTTGCGCCGATTGCTGTCGCGGCGGGTACGGCGGGAGGCATTCTCGGTGGTTCGACAATCTTCGCTACTATGGCGACCGAAGAGTTTAGAGAGTATCGAAGTCTTGAGAACTGCCTCGAGGATAAAGGACACGAGGTTGTTTTCTACGATGCTAAAAACTGAAAAGAGAAAAAGGTTACGAATTAGAAGATAGGATGTCGTATCGCATTTGTACAAAAGCGCTGTACGAAAGTCGATCGGTTACCCCTGAGTAAGCCCATCGAATGAAAAACAAGTAAATGATGAGCTAGTCCACCATGTGGGCGACGGCCTTACTTATAGCCGCGCTTGCCTATGCCAAGCAATACACACGGTTTTTCTCAGCCCGTTTTGCCGCACTATCAACGGCCAACTTCAATAAAAACAGTTGGTTTGGGCGATGAGCGCCCTCCTTTAGGGGGTTTATCTACCGTTGTCACAGACCATTTTCTGTCTGGACGCTGAGTTGTTCTCAGGTATACTCGCCGGTTTCCATTTTCTGGCGCATTACATTTGCGGCGCCAAGTGAGGAAATTCATGGCTAATCCCGTTGTTGGCATCATCATGGGGTCGCGTTCTGATTGGGGCGTAATGGAGAACACGGCTCAGACACTGGATGAGCTCGGTATTCCCTATGAGGCAAAGGTCGTCTCGGCCCACCGCACGCCTGAGCGTTTGTATGAGTATGCAAAATCGGCCCGCGGTCGAGGCTTAAAGGCTATTATCGCCGGTGCTGGTGGTGCGGCTCACCTTCCTGGTATGGCGGCCGCAATGACACCGGTTCCGGTTTTAGGTGTACCGGTTGATGCCACTGTGCTGCAAGGTGTTGATGCCCTGATGTCGATTGTTCAAATGCCGAAGGGCGTGCCGGTCGCAACGTTTGCAGTTGGCAAGCCAGGCGCTGTGAATGCAGCATTGTTTGCTGCAGCGATGCTTGCCAATGATGATGTGGCCATTCGCGATGCTCTGGACAATTACCGGGATGCCCAGTCCGCGGGTGTCCCTGTTAACCCCTTCGACTGAAAGCGATAGGGCAAATGAAAAAGGGTCGCCTTGGCATTATTGGTTGTGGTCAGCTAAGTCAGATGCTGGGCGAAGCAGCGAATCGGCTAGGGTTTAGCGTGTCCTATCTCTGTGTCGATGAAACGCCGGTTGTTGCTGGCCTTGGCCCAATCTACTATCCAGAGCAGCTGGATGAATTCCTCGCCTCATGCGATGCGATCACTGTAGAAAGAGAGAGTCTTCCCGACGATATGTTGCGCCAAGCGGCGAACATCGGTTTGGCGCCTAACTATGATGCCTTGGTGACGCTGAGAGAGCGCGATACTCAAAAAGCGATGCTCGATGAGCTCAATATACCCACCTCACCGTGGTCACTGGTTTCCTCACCCGACCAACTTGAAGCTGCCTTAGATTTGCTTCCAGGGCAGTACGCTCGCTGCAAACAGACCTTAGGCGGCTATGACGGTGGTGGGCAATGGCGTGTTGACCAAGAAACCCGCGACGTCATTCCCGCTGACGCCTACCCCGTCATTGCCGAAGCCGAAATTACCATTGACCGCGAGTACGCGATCATCGTTGGAAGAGACCGGCAAGGCAACACGACCTGTTACCCCATGACCGAGAATGCCATGCGCGACGGCATCTTGATTGGCAGTTATGTGCCATCCGGTATCGATTCGGCTTTGGCCCATTTAGCGGCTGACTATGCCAAGCACTTAGTCGACGCCATGGACTATGTGGGTGTCTTGGCGATCGAGTTTTTCCTCACCGGCGGTGAGCTCATCGTCAATGAAATTGCTCCTCGGGTGCACAATACGGGTCACTGGACTATTGGCGCTGTTGGCGCGGATCAATTCACTCAGCATGTGGGTTGCGTCATGGGTGAGCCGGTGCGCGAGCCTTTGTTTACCGAATCCGCATCAATGGTGAATCTGCTCAATGATGTGCTCCCATCACGTATGCCCCAGGGCCCAATTCGCACGTTAATCCAGACGTATGGCAAGGGCGTGCGAGAGGGCCGAAAGCTTGGCCACATTACGTTGATCGGTCCGGACGCTGATCAGGTTAGAGCGCAGGCAGCAAGGCTAATTGCAGAGTTATACGGCGATTAACCATGTCTGCTGAGGCGGGCTCAAGTGCGGTGGATCGCTCTGTTTTTAGACTTCCCCTGCAGACCGAACATTTCTCCTTAGAGCCGTTAACCGCAGATGACTTTGACGCTCTGTATGCGGTAGCGAGTGACCCCCTGTTGTGGGAGCAGCATCCAGAAGCTGATCGATGGAAACGTTCCAAGTTTCACCACTTTTTTCAGGGCGGCCTCGCGAATGACTTGGGTTGTTTTGTCATCAGAGAGAAGCGCAATGGCAAACCTGCCGGTTCTTCACGATTCTACGGATACGAGGAAACCCATGCGTGTATCAGGATTGGTTACACCTTTATTGCCAGAGAATTTTGGGGAACGTCAGCTAACAGGGAGATCAAGGAAGTAATGCTCTCGCGTTCGTTTCAATTTGTTGAGCAGGTTTATTTCGATATCGGACCTCAAAATTTTCGATCAATTGCGGCGGTTAAAAAGCTTGGCGCCGTTTTTAGCCACGACGAATCTGACAACAAAGCGGTTTACGTGTTATCTAAGCATCAGTGGTTCAATACCTCGAGTAGCTGCTAAGCAGAGGCATCGCTTCATGAGCAATACACCCTTACCCATAACCTTCTCTGAGAAGTTCAATTGTTTCGCTGAGCAGTGGTCACCCAAAGTGGTGGCAGAAATGAATGACTACCAATTCAAATTGGTGCGTCTCGAGGGTGATTTTGTGTGGCATGACCATCAGGATACGGACGAAACATTCATCGTGTTGGAAGGTCGGTTAACGATTGATTTTAAAGACGGTACGGTCGAACTCGAGGCAGGTCAGATGTTGGTTGTTCCAAAGGGAGTGCCACACCGCCCGCGGGCATCTTCGGAGGCAAAGGTGCTACTTGTTGAACCTAAGGGTGTTATCAATACAGGCGATGTTCAATCGGACAGGACCGCGCCACTGGATGCATGGGTTTGATTTTGAGTAGGTCGCTGATATGCGGTATTTGGTTAACCTAGTTGCTGCTTTAGGGCTCTTTTACTCGGGCTTTGTTCACACCTTCTGGGGTAACGATCCGTATCTTGGTTGGACCATTACGATAATCGCGGCCTTCATAATGGCGGAGCCTTTGTTGGCGGTCATGGAGCGTCTCGGACTCACAGGCCGGCGCCGGCGTTGGGCCATTATTGGTATCTTTTTATTGGTGTCGTGGGTATCGCTGGGGGTTGGGGAGCTGCCAGAGAAGACCGAAATGATGCTGGATAATCTGCCGATGCCGAAGATAACTGGCGTTTAATTAACGGTTTTTCGTAGTCGGGCGTTACGAAAGTCACTGTCTTTGAGTTGCGCGACAATCGCATTACCTTTCGCTTCGCTCTCAATGCCAACTACCTGTACACGATAGAAAAGCTCACCCGATCGCGATTCCACGGCAACCTTTGCTTCCAAGCCTTGTTCCACCAACTCGTTAATGACCGAGTCAGCCCGCTCCCCTTTGTCGTATGTGTCCACGAATACAAACCAGTTATCTCGCATAGGTAGCTGCTTGAGGCGAACTGGCTGTTTTGTCACCGTCGGTGTAGCTTTCGTGGATGCGATGGTTTGTGCTTTTGCGCTTGGAGCGCTCGAAGCGCTGTTAGGTGAGCCCTCAGCTTTTCCTAACCAGTAGGGCCCGGCTTTTGTTTGCGCTGACATCCACTCGGATGCCTGCCCAGCCAAGGCCTTTGAGGCAAAGCCGGCTGCTCGAACGCGGTAATAGTCTCTGCCGTTGACTCTCGCACTGGCCACGGAAATGTTGAGCGGTCTAAGTGTGTTTCGTAGAGCCGCCGCTCGGTCGTTGGCCGTTGCGCGGGAGGTATGGCTCTCCAGATTAACAAACCACGGCCCTCCTGCCTGTCTGGGTGGTTCCAGTATGGGTGAGGCGGGCTTTATGGGTTGGTTGGACGCGGCCTCTTGCTGTTGAGCGATGGCTTCGGCTGCGCGTTCTGCCTCTCTATTCTTAAGCAACTCATTTTCATCAGTGAGCGCTTCAGCTTGTGCTGTTAGAGAAGCGATCTCGCTTCGGAGCGCTTCGTTATCTGCTAGTAAGCCAGTGTCTGCCGATGCCTTTTGATTCTCTTCCCGTTGCAGCGACCGAATCGTTTCTTTTAAATCGGCAATTTCGGCGCCATTGGAGTTTTGCGTATCAAGCCATAGACCGCCTATAGCGGCGGCGGTAATAAATCCAATAACGGCCAGAACCCATGGCATTTTGGAGTTGCCGCTAGCGGGCTTTGCGGTTGCTGAATGGTCGGTTAGGAGCGCGGCCGAGTCTGTTGCGCTGTCAGTATCACCCTCATAGCCACTCGTTTCGTCGTCATCTGAATCAGAGTCCATTTCGTTGGTAGGGGGCACCTCGAAGTCATCATCCTCCAGCCAATCGGTGCTCTCGTCGACGTCATCCTCGTAGTCTTCAGACGATTTTGGCTTAAGTCCTTCCGACCAATCAGCTGGCGGTGTCAGTACGCGTTTCTTGTCGTCTTCGTTATCGTCCATGGTCTGCCCTCCTACACCTGATGAGAGATTAGCAGAAAGCCAAGATAAACGTGGCCTGCAGGCCGTCGTAAATGGCGCTTTCTAGTACACTGTAGCCCATGGATGTGTCAGATATTCTTGATGGCCTCAATGAGGCGCAGCGTGCGGCGGTAGCGGCAGAGCAAGGTAATCAACTGGTACTGGCTGGCGCTGGGTCAGGTAAGACTCGCGTGCTTGTGCATCGCATTGCCTGGCTCATCAGAGCTGAGGGCCTCTCTCCTTACTCTGTTATGGCGGTGACCTTCACTAACAAGGCGGCTCGAGAGATGCGGGGCCGGATTGAAGAGATGCTCGGACGGCCGACGCACGGCCTGTGGATTGGTACGTTCCATGGTCTGGCACACCGCCTACTACAAACGCATTGGGCAGAAGCCGGACTCCCACAAAATTTCCAGATACTTGATAGTGACGATCAGCTAAGGCTCGTCAAGCGAGTCTGTCGCGAGCTTGGACTCGATGAGGCAAAGTGGCCACCGAGACAAGCCCAATGGTTTATCAATGGCCAAAAAGACGAGGGTTTGCGGGCTCAGCATATAGACCCGCCCATGGGCGATCTCTACACCAAGACGATGGTGCGCATTTATGAGACCTACGAAGCTGCTTGCCAACGTGGTGGCCTAGTCGATTTTGCTGAGCTTTTACTGCGTGCTCACGAACTTTGGTTAAAATCGCCGGAGACGCTAGCGCACTACCAAGAGCGCTTTAACATTTTACTGGTGGATGAGTTTCAGGATACGAACTCGATTCAGTATGCATGGCTAAGGGTGCTTGCCGGCGATGCAATTCCTGTTGTTGCCGTGGGTGATGATGATCAATCCATCTATGGATGGCGCGGTGCAAAGATCGAAAATATTCAGCGATTTACCCGGGACTTTATTGGCACCCAAACGGTCCGTCTCGAGCAAAATTATCGTTCAACGAAAACCATTCTCGATGCCGCTAATGGTGTTATCTCGCATAACGCGGGTCGATTAGGTAAGGACCTCTGGACGGACGGAGAGGACGGCGAGCCAATTAAGCTCTACGCTGGTTTCAATGAACAGGACGAGGCCCGGTTTATTGTCGAGCAAATTCAGTCGTGGACCGATGAGGGTAATCCGCGCAAATCCAGTGCCATTCTGTATCGATCGAATGCACAGTCGCGGGTCATTGAAGAGGCATTAATTCGGGTCGGGCTTCCGTACCGCATTTACGGCGGACAGCGCTTCTATGAGCGCCTCGAAATTCGAAACGCACTGGCTTACATGCGACTGATTATCGGTCGAGGAGACGACCCCGCGCTCGAGCGGATCATCAATACACCAACTCGTGGTATCGGCAGTAAGACTGTCGATGACTTACGGGCGATCGCTCGAGATAACAACGTATCGATGTGGCAGGCGATGGGTCTTTCGCAACAAAACGGTTTACTCGGATCGAGAGCTCGGTCATCGCTCGCGGGCTTCGCCGCCTTAATTAACGAGCTTGATAGCGAGACGGTGGAGCTTCCTCTCGAGGAGATGGTAGAACACGTCATACACAGAGCGGGGTTGATTGAATTTCATAAAGCAGAAAAGGGAGAAAGAGGACAAGCGCGGGTGGAGAACCTTGAAGAGCTTGTCTCCGCCGCCAAAACCTTTAGGGCCGAAGATGACTCCCTGTCACCGCTTCAACAGTTTCTAGACAGTGCTGCACTTGATGCGGGTGACAGTCAGGCTGACCCTTACGAGGACAGTGTTCAAATGATGACACTGCATTCTGCCAAGGGCCTCGAGTTTCCACTCGTCATTTTGACGGGATTGGAGGAGAACCTATTTCCTCACCGGATGTCGGTAGAGGAGCCAGGACGACTGGAGGAAGAGAGGCGACTCGCTTATGTCGGGATCACTCGGGCCCAACAACGCCTGCTGATAACCTACGCAGAGAGTCGGCGCCTGCACGGCAGTGAGACCTACAACACCCCGTCCCGGTTTGTACGGGAAATACCGTCTGACCTAATCGAGGAAGTGCGGCTCCATGGTGGACTGACACGCCCGCTGGCTGATCGGTTACAGCAACCTGTTGCCGCGTCAAATGATTCGGGATTATCCCTGGGTCAGCGAGTGACTCATCCCATGTTCGGCGAGGGTATGGTGCTCAATATTGAGGGTCGAGGTGCCAATGCGCGTATCGAGGTAAACTTTGCGGAAGGCAGTAAATGGTTGGTTCTGCAGTACGCCAATCTTCAAGCTTTGTGAGGCTTAGATGAAAGAGAGAACACTGTTACCGGCAGCCGTTGTAGGCCTTTTATTGCTTTGGGTTGGAACACTTTTGCTGTGGGCTGTTGAAGCTCAAATGACGGACGAAGACACCGGTCCTAGTGTGAGCGGAAACGAGACCCGTATCGAATGGAAGCTGGTAACTACGTGGCCAAAGGGGCTGCCGGGCCTCGGATCAGCTCCAGAAAACTTTGCACGTCGCGTAGGTGAAATGAGCAATGGCCGATTGACGGTCCGAGTCTACGGGGCCGGCGAGGTAGTGCCGCCGTTCGAGGTGTTTGATGCGGTATCTCAAGGTGTAGCTGAAATGGGCCACGGCGCTGCTTACTACTGGAAAGGAAAGATTCCCTCGGCGGTTTTTTACACCGCTGTTCCGTTTGGTATGACCGCACAGGAAATGAACGGTTGGCTACATTACGGCGGTGGGCTTGAGCTCTGGCGTGAGCTGTATGCCCCTTTTGGTGTGCGGCCGTTTGCAGGAGGATCAACCGGGGTCCAAATGGCAGGCTGGTTTAACCGGGAGTTAAAGTCGGCCAGCGACCTCGATGGTCTTAAGATGCGCATACCGGGTCTGGCAGGTGAAGTATTTGCTGCATCGGGAGGTACCGCCGTTCGCCTCGCGGGCGGTGAAATTTACACCTCGATGCAAACCGGCGTTATCGACGCTGTCGAGTGGGTGGGACCCTACAATGATCGGACCTTGGGTCTGATGGAGGTCGCTGAGTACTACTATTACCCGGGCTGGCATGAACCGGGTGCGATGCTTGAGTTCACGGTGAATCAGGCGGCCTTCGATCGATTGCCGGCGGACCTTCAAGCTATCGTTGAAGGTGCGGCTAGAGCCACGAATCAGGACATGCTTGATGAGTTTACTGCGCGCAATAATGAGTCCTTAACAACATTGCTAGAGGAGCATTCGACGAAGTTACGCCCATTGCCCGATGACGTTTTGGATGTGCTTCATAGTAACGCCGTGATCGCCTTAGAGCAGCTTAAGGAGGACGACCCGATGGCGCAGAAAATTTCGGCGTCTTATGAGGTATTTTTAGACGGCGTTCGGACTTACCACGAGATTTCAGAGCGTGCTTATTTAAACGCCCGAGACCGAGTTTTACCGCCTATCTCGTTTACTGACCAATAATCGTTCGAGTGCGTTTTGCGTTATCAATGGCTACGTAGATGAACTCGCCTTCGGTTACTTTGATCGGTTCGCCGTCGTGTTGGGAGTTGATCCACACCTCAATAAGCACGCGCACTGAGCTACGACCAATGTCCAGGATGTCACAGTAACAGGTCACCACCGCACCGACATGCACTGGGGTAAGAAACGACATGCCTTGGATGGCGACCGTTGCGACACGACCGCCCGCCACTTCCGACGCCGCAACGCCGCCGGCAATGTCCATTTGCGACAATAGCCATCCACCGAAAATATCGCCATTGGCATTGGTATCCGCAGGCATGGCAACCGTCTGCAGCGCAAGCTCTCCCTGTGGTCGGGGTGTTTCATCAATCGGGTTCACCGAATTCTCCTGGAGTTTTAGGGGGTATTTTAGGGGTTTACCGTTTGTTGGCTAGGTCAGATCAACGTCCTATCGCGCCGGGTAACCAAGTAACGATATCTGGGAACAGCCATAGCATGGCCAGCAAACCTAATTGGATGCCTACAAATGGTATGACTCCCCTATAAATTGCGCTGGTTGCGACTGACTCATCGGCCACGCCACGCAGGTAAAACAAAGCAAATCCAAAGGGCGGTGTCAGAAATGACGTTTGAAGATTGACGGCAATCATTACGCCAAGCCAGATGGGATCGAAGCCCAACGATAATAAAATCGGCGCGACGATCGGGACGACAACGAAGGTTATTTCTATGAAATCGAGAATGAAGCCGAGGAGGAACATGACAAGCATCACAATCAACAGCGCCATGTGAGGTCCGCCACCGAGCTCTGCGAAAAAGGCTTCAATCAATTCGTCACCACCAAAACCTCTGAACACCAGTGAAAACAGTGCCGCGCCAATGAGGATCAAGAACACCATGCTCGTGGTTGCCATGGCGGAGCGCGCGATGTCTTTAAGCGTGTCCAAATCGAGAGCTGATTTGTAGGCTGCCAGGCACAACGCGCCTACCGCACCTACGCCCGCTGCTTCTGTCGGTGTAGCAGCGCCGACAATAATGGAGCCTAAGACCACTCCGATGAGAAGCAGTGGCGGCAATACCGCCGCGAGGATAGACGACTGGGCGCCATCGTTTATCTCCTCTGGGGCTGGGCAGTCTGATGGGTTTCGCCAGGCAACAAACAGTAAGTACCCGAGGTATAGGCCAACCAGCACCAGGCCAGGTATCAGCGAGCCGACAAACAAGTCACCCACGGATACGGTTTGCGTATTGATAATGCCGCTCTGTAACTGCGCCTGCTGGTACGCGGTCGACATAATGTCCCCAAGCAGTACGAGCGCAATCGATGGCGGGATAATTTGACCCAGCGTGCCCGTCGCACAAATAAGGCCGGTTGCGAGCGATGGGTTGTAGCCAGCTCGTAGCATGGATGGCAGCGCCAGAACCCCCATTGTGACTACCGTCGCCCCAACAATGCCGGTACTGGCAGCCAGAAGCGCACCTACCACAATCACGGATATGCCGAGACCTCCTGTTCGGTTCCCTAAGCCGCTAGTCATTGCGGTTAAGAGCTCTTCGGCTATTTTGGCGCGTTCCAGCGTGACTCCCATGAGAATAAACAGCGGCACGGCAACCAGCGTCTCGTTGGTAATGGTGCCAAACATACGGCCCGACAGTGCAGCGACGAAGCTTGCATCGAAGTGACCAGCAATAACGCCAATGGCAGCAAAGAGCAGCGCCGTACCGGCGAGGGTCAATGCAACGGGAAAGCCAAAGAGTAGTAACAGGCAGACACAGCCGAAGAGTGCGAGCGCGAGTTCACCTTCAATCATCTGCCGGCACCTCGCTAAGTTCGACCAAACCCTGAATGATGAGCCTCACAGCTTGAAGCGCCAGTAAAGTGGCCATCGCCGGGATCAGTGTTTTTAGACGGAAAACGGCCGGTATGCCGCCTGGCTCAGGCGACGATTCCATGATTGACCA
>JAACDF010000143.1 GCA_009937065.1 Gammaproteobacteria bacterium
AAGAGCCCGGCCTAGTCGGTGTTTTTTTTCGCTGGTGCCAGCCGGAAAGAATGGGGTCTTCCGCCTTGATGTTGTTTCGGTCCGTAAAGGGAATTGATCAGCGAGCAAAAAACGGTCAGTACAATTATCGAAAAAAAAGATGCTTGGGTGCTACGCATTAGTTGAAGTCGACGGGTCTGGGATTACCGCACTTGAGAAGGACGGCAACCTCGCTGTCTTTTGAGAAAAAGATGAGGCTCAGAGGAATCGCCATCTTAGAAAAAGAGTTTAGCTATTGGCTTCACGCCACGCGGCTGCTAACGCTGCCGTAGATGCATCAAGATCATTAAGCCCCTCGCCACTTTCAAGCGTGGCCCGAATCTGCTTGCCAATGACTTTACCTAGCTCAACGCCCCATTGATCAAAAGCATTCAGTCCCATTAAGACCGACAGGAAGTAGGTCTTGTGTTCGTAGGCTGCGATGAGTGCCCCTACCGTCTCGGGATTAACGGAGTCCATGACAAGCGTGCTGTGCGGGTGATTGCCTGGCATTTCAAAGTGAGGTGCCAGCTCACTCGGCAACCCCTTGTCTGCTGCAAGTATTTGCGACTCCTCGGCGCTTCTGCCAATCAAAAGTGCGCGGCTCTGTGCTAGCGCATTTGAGGCGAGTTTACGGTGGGCGTCCCTATCCACATCGCCATTGGTCAACGGCAAGACTATGTCCGCGCTGAATCGTCGATTTCCCTGGTGTAATAGCTGATAGTACGAGTGCTGACCGATGGTGCCTGCCGATCCCCAAAGCACGGGTGCTGTGACCTCGTTTATGGCTTCCCCGCCCAGTGTCACTCGCTTGCCGTTACTTTCCATGGTTAGCTGCTGAAGGAAATCGGCAAGGTACTCGAGTCGTTGCGAGTAGGGCAGAACGAGGTGTGTCTCGGTCTTTAGATAGCGTGTATTCCAGAGCTCAAGCAGTGCCATCATCATAGGAATATTCTTTGTGCACTCAGTCGCTCGCGTGTGCTCATCCATTGCCTTGGCGCCAGCGAGGAAGCTCATAAACGCTGTCCAACCAAAACCAAGCGCTATCACTAGACCGATTGCTGACCAGACCGAATAGCGGCCACCGACCCAGTCCCACATGGGGAAACAGGCCTTTTCCTCAATGCCGAACTCTGCTGCCGCTGATAGATTCGTTGTAACAGCGAAAACATGTTGACCTATCGAGGCCTCCGAAACCCCACCATCAGTAAGCCAAGACCGCGCCCGCTGCGCATTGGTGAGCGTTTCCTCGGTTGTGAAGGTTTTGGAGCAAATGACCAGGAGCGTGGTTTGCGGGTTAAGCCCTCGCGTCACTACATCCAGATCATGAGGATCGACGTTGGAGATAAAGTGCGTATTGAGCTGAGCTGAAACCTCATCTAGCGCTCGACAGACCATGCGTGGACCGAGGTCTGAGCCACCAATGCCGATGTTGATGACATCCGTGAAGCGCTGGCCTGAGGCGCCAACGTGGCTGCCTGAATGAATAGCCTCGGTGGCTGCGCGCATTCGACTCAGCGTTTCGTCGATTTCGTTTGTGAGTGCGGGAAGTTCACTTGCGCCAGTGCCGCGCAGCAAGGTGTGTAGGGCGGCCCGCTCCTCGGTAATGTTTACTTTGGCGCCAGTGACTAATTGCTCGAAGGCCCCTGCAAGATCCGCTCCAGATGCCGCGTCAGAGAGCGCCTTGAGTGCGTGTTCATCGATCAGTTGTTTAGAGGCATCCAGCGTCAATTCAGCCCCTCTGATGGTGAGTTCGATAACACGGTTGGGGTTTTGGTCAAGGAGCGATGCTATGGAGTTCGGGCGAAGCCTTTCCGCCTCAGATAACAGGGCGGCGTGATCACTGCTTTGCAGCATGGTTTAACTCTCCCGAGAGATGGAAAATTCAGCCAGTTTCTGAAGGCTTAGCTTAGCGGGGCTTGATGACAGTTCTGCAAGCGCCGAGGTAACGCGCTCACAATGTTCAACAGCGGCTTGGCGTGTTTCATTGATGCCGCCAGAGCTGTCAGCGAGCGCGACAATCTCGCTCAGTCGGTCAGCAGATTTGGTGCGCAGCGCCTCCGCGATCATTGCTGACTCCGCGGGCGTGCCATGACTCATGGCATGAATCAGGGGAAGTGTTGGCTTTCCTTCATTGAGATCATCACCCACATTTTTGCCTGTGGTCTCGGGGTCGCCCTCGTAATCAAGAACGTCGTCGATCAGTTGGAAAGCTATACCAAGGTTTAGCCCAATATCATGCATTCGCTTGAGTGTTTCATCGCTCTCACCGCTGAGCATCACGGCGCCCTCGCAGGCGGCGGCAAACAGAATTGCGGTTTTTCGGGTGATGACGTCGAAGTACTGTTCACGCGACGTATCAGGATCGCCCGCACGAACCATCTGCATCACCTCGCCTTCTGCAATAAGGTTGGTCACATCAGCCATTAGCTTCAGCAAGCGCATGTCATCAAGCTGCACCATGAGCTGGAAGGCCCGTGTATACAAAAAGTCACCGACAAGCACACTGGGCGCGTTGCCAAATTCGCTGTTCGCGGTTGGTCGGCCGCGTCTCAGTGTTGAGATATCGACAACGTCGTCGTGCAGGAGCGTAGCGGTATGAATAAATTCAATGACTGCTGCGAACTTAATGTGCTTTTCCGTGACTTCACCAACGGATGCGGCCGCCAGTAACGCGAGCAATGGCCGCAATCGTTTTCCGCCGGCGTCAACGATGTATTGCCCGACGTTTTCGACCATGTCGACGTCTGAGTACAGCTGGTCGACGATCAACGTATTTACTTTGGCGAACTCAGTTTCAACACTGGCTCTTATCTCGTTTATCACGGAAGAATTTAAGGCCGTTTTTGATGCGAGGCAGGAGTATAAGATGTCACTGTCATTTTTGTCACCAAGCCGGGCGGATCCTTCAGCTGATAGACGCGGGTGAGTTTTTAGGAGTCGCCTTTAAATGCGACTCACCGACATTGCTGCCGACCGCCCTATGGCATTCGTCGCGTTGGATGTCGGTTTGCCGGTCACTGCGGGCCGAGGCCGGCCCCACTGCAGGCTTCGTCATAGTTGCTGTTTAATGCGCTCGCTTGAACGTATTAGCCTGCGATCCTCAATCTCGACTATCGGAATCGCCCCTGAGCGAATGTGATCGCTGCAACAAGACCACAGGAAGGACGCCCAGCATGACGATCAGCAGGGCGGCGCTAGACGCCTCCGCTAATCGTTCATCGCCTGCTAATCGGTAGACTTGTGTCGCCAAGGTATCAAAATTAAAGGGCCTTAAAATAAGTGTCGCAGGCAGCTCGCGCATCACGTCCACGAAAACCAACAAGCAGGCAGCAAAAATGCTGGGCTTCAGTAGAGGAAAATGAACGTTCTGGATCATGTCTCGTGTTGTCGCACCCAGCGTCCTAGCAGCCGCATCTATATCTGTGGAAATACCGGCGAAGCCAGACTCGACTGATTGGTATGCGACCGTTAAAAATCGACAGACATACGCATACAACAATACGAAAATACTGCCAGATAGAAGCGCCCCGGAGCCGGTTGCCCCCATCTGAATCAGCCAGTTATCAAAGGCGCCAACGGGCTTGAGAAGTGCAACAGCTAATAGGATGCCGGGTAGGGCATATCCCAGTGTCGACAGGCGAATGAGGCTGTGATTTAGCCGGCTAGGATGTAGGCGCTTGGTGTAGGCAAGCATCCAGGCGAGGAGTGTAATCCCGATTCCCGCAGTAATCGCAAGCGACATGCTGTTTATGACCAGGTCAGCAAACCGACTCGTAGTGACCACATTGAGGTTATCAACGGCGTAGAGTGCAAGCGTCACTACTGGGATCACAAATCCAAGCACAATGGGTAGCGCGCAGGCTGAAATTGCGAGAAGAGCCTTAATGCCTTTCAAGTTGATCTGCGCGGCTCCTGAGACATCACTGCGGTCGACAGCTCCACGTCGACTTCCTTCTTCCAAGCCAATCAGAATGATTACAAATAAGAGCATGAGGGACGCTAGTCTGAGCGCCGCCTGCGAGTCACCAAGCCCAAGCCAGGTGCGGAATATTCCCGTAGAAAACGTGGGTACCGAGAAATAACTAACGACGCCAAAGTCAGCGAGGGTTTCCATCAGCACCAATGCGAGACCGCCCATAATGGCGGGGCGCGCAGCGGGTAGGGCGACGCGAAAGAACGCGCTGTAAGACCCGTGGCCAAGCACGCGAGCGGCGTCAAACTGAGCGCCCGATCGGCCTGCAAAACTATTGCGGCAAAGTAGGTAGATGTAGGGGTACAACACGAGTGAAAGTAGAAAAGCGGCGCCTGTTAAATTGCGAATCGATGGCAGCTGCAGGTCTGTAATCTCCAAGTCAAGCCACGAACGCAGTGCGGTCTGAATGGGACCTGAAACTTCAAGAAGATCCGTATAGGTGTATGCAACGATATAGGCTGGTGAAGCTAGTGGAAGCATTAACAGCCAGCTGAGTGTGGCGCGTCCTCGAAAATGACATGCACCAATTAACCATCCTGTACTGACGCCGAAGACAAGGGACAAACCTCCGGTGAGCGCCATCAGAGCCACAGAATTAACAACGTACTCGGACAGTACAGTGGTCTTAAGGTGCTCCCAAATGGGTCCGGCGGGCTCAGCTAACGAGAAAAGTGTGACGATGATCGGCAACGATACGACAGCTGCAACGAGACAGGCAGGTAATACCAGCAGTGCTCTAGATTGTTGCAATGAAGTGTGCATAGACTATTACTCGTTCCCCGTCGACGAATAGTGTATTCAGGTGCTAATAATTGACACAGTGTCGCATCGATTTGGCAAAAATTCGGTGCTCCAAGATATTTCTTTTGCAAGTAAGAGTGGTGAGGTTACCTGTTTAATCGGCCACTCGGGATGCGGAAAGACCACTTTATTACGTTTACTGGCTGGATTGTTGAATGTGCAGTCTGGGCAAATTCTTTTAAACGACTCTCCCCTTGCGAGCCCCTCGGTAATGATTCCACCGGAGCAGAGGTCGGTGGGTATGGTGTTCCAGGAGGGCGCATTATTTCCCCATATGACCGTCGTTGAAAATGTAGCTTTTGGGTTGAGGGCCAAGTCAGCCAAAGACCGCGCGGGTGAGTGGTTAAAGCGTGTCGGTTTGGCTGGCTTTGAAGATCGCTACCCAGACAGCCTGTCGGGAGGGCAGCGACAACGAGTTGCACTAGCGAGAGCCATGGCGCCCGAGCCTAATGTTCTCCTCTTCGACGAGCCGTATGCGAACCTCGATGTGCCTCTTCGTCGAGCCCTTAGGAAGGACGCGCGTCAGCTTATTCGCGAAACCGGCGCCGTGGGTTTATTCGTAACGCATGACCCAGACGAAGTATTGGTGATGGGCGATAATGGTGAAGTGCTAGATGGAGGTGTGATTGTGGAGACCGGAACTCCACAGGCGCTATATGAAACGCCCAGATCAAGGTATACCGCCGAATTATTCGGAGATCCGCAAATTTTGTCGGGTGTTATTCATGAGACTGGCGTCACTACACCGCTCGGTGAGTGGGATAGAAGTGTGCTAATAAATCCAGAGATGGCTAGCGGTGAGGTAACCTTGATTGTGGATGCCAATCAGTTGATTCTGCAGGTTGACGCCAGTGGCCTTCGCATCTCGAACATCGATAGCCTCGGGCGACTAAACCGTGTCACCTTCGAGAGGGCCTGCAGCGAATCAGCTCTAGCCGTGGATTGCTCGAGAGCGCTGGATTCAAACATTGCTGTGGGGTCAGTAGTCCAGGTGTTGCCGAACACTGGGGTAGTCTACGCAGAATACCGACCCTCAGTTGAAAAATAGAATGATTCTCATTATCATTTAAGAGATCTTAGAGAGAGATTATTACATGCGCCTTGCATCGCTTATTGCGCCACCGCTACTTATCTTGGCAACCCTAACCTCCTGCATGACGGACGAGTCTTCTGAGAGCTCTAATGCGGGTGAGCTCAATTTATATTCGTCGCGTCACTACGACACTGATTTGGCCCTTTACAAAAATTTCACCGAGGCAACGGGAATCAAAATCAACCTGATTGAGGCTGGGGCTGATGAATTGATTGAGCGCATACAAAGTGAGGGAGCGGCGAGTCCTGCTGACCTTCTGATTACCGTTGATGCTGGGCGTTTATGGCGTGCGGAGCAGGCAGGTATTTTTCAACCTATCGATTCGCAGATTCTCAACGAGCGTTTGCCCGAGCACATGCGACATCCTGAGGGTTTGTGGGTGGGACTATCGAAGCGGGCACGTGTAATTGTATACAACACCGCAGCCGGTCTACCCGAGCCTCTGAGTGATTATGCGGACCTGGCTAATCCGGCCCATCGGGGTAAGGTATGTATTCGCTCCTCGGGCAATATCTACAATATCTCTTTGATGGCGAGCATTGTCTCCAGAGACGGTGAGGCGGTCGCGGAAGA
>JAACDF010000144.1 GCA_009937065.1 Gammaproteobacteria bacterium
ACGGGCAACAACACAGGTGGCATCATCGTAACCAGTGGCGATTTCGTGACCGAGGTAGCCAGTGATAAAGATTCGGACCCCCATTCCGATCAAGTCGAAATACGCAATAACGTGATGTTTGACAACGGCAATGACCCCGACGGTGAAATGAAGCTCCTGATGCTGAGCAAGTTCAGTACCATAGGGCCTGACATCCTGGCCTATCAAAGTGCCACTGAGAAAGAGCGTGGGAGCTGCATTTCTCGTCGAGAGGCCTATCGATCTTATGGGCTTGATGAGTGGGCAGATTGTGATGCGCCAACAGTAAGAGCCTCAGACGCCGTTGCCTCGGCAACTGACATTGGTACCACACGGCAACTCACCACAAAAATGTTGGAGGCGCCCGCTGATCCCAGAATTATCACGGTCGATGCCGATGGCGCCGAGGTGGTATACAACGGCATTTGTGCGGGTTGCCATGCCTACAACGTCAGACTAATCGGACCACCGGCACTCGTTATTCAGGCGCAGTACGGGGACGACGCGCAAGCTATTGCCGACTATGTCGCTGAGCCTGTAAGACGACGCCCGGATTTCCCGAACATGCCCCCGCAAGGACACATATCTGAGGAAATGAGACTGCTGGTTGCTGAGTACATGCTGGGGCTAGAAGGGTGAATTTAATCGCGGTGCAAGACGAGGCGCCGCATCGAAATTTCTGTACCGACTGCGGCGTCAGTCGAACCGATGAACCCGGTCGCTGTGGTTACGCCTGTCAATTTATCAATCCAGACTACCCAGGGTTGGAACAGCGGACGCACGGTCGTGTGCGTGGGATTGACGGCGACATTGAGCCCTTTTTCGGTGTCATCGATGAGATGCATCAGGCAGCCCTCAAACCCGCGCGCCAGGGTGCGCAATGGACTGGCATCACAACACGCCTCGGAGAGGCGTTGTTGGCCTCGGGTGAGGTAACGGCGGTTCTTTGCGTTGGCCCCGACCCCGAAGACAAATGGCGGCCCGTACCTCGACTCATTACCGCTGCGGAGGACATGGCGACGTGTAGAGGCATGCGTATGGGCTACGCACCGCTTCTGGAGATGTTAGAGCCAGCGATTGCAGCCGGCCACACACGACTCGCCGTCATAGGCATACCCTGTCAGATCTACGCGCTCCGGGCGCTTGAACCGGAATTAGGACTTGAGCACCTAGTGGTGATTGGGACGCCCTGCTCCGACAACACCACAACGGAGAACTTCCACGAATTCCTCTCACTGCTCGATGATGATCCCGAGCAGATTAACTACCTCGAGTTCATGCCCGACTTTCACGTAGAACTCCGCTTTGAAACAGGTTCAAAGCGGCGCATACCGTTCCTGCAGCTTCCGATTGCCGACCTCCGTGATGACTTCTTTCCATTGACCTGTCGCACCTGTGTCGATTACGTGAATACGCTGTCAGACATTACGGTCGGCTACATGGGTGGTCGGGGCGAGCAGTGGCTTCTGGTCAGAAATCAGCGAGGCCGAGCGGCACTAGAATACATTCGCTCAGAGCTATCGCTAACAGTACCAACGTCATCAGGTAAGCGTCACTCTGCCGTCAAAGGCTTTATTGAGAACACCCGCAGAGCAACGGGCGGCTTACCGCTCAGAAAAATGCCACAGTGGCTGCGACCCATTATGGGGAAGATCATGCCGCTTACCGGGCCCAAAGGTCTTGAGTTCGCGAGAACTCGGCTCGAAATGAAGGCTGCTGAATCTATCTTGCATTTGCGACGAGCCGCGCCAAAGAGATTGCGCTCCATGATCCCCGATCACGTTTGGAAACTCGCCGAACCCTACGACATCACACCTCAAAAGAACGAGCGCTGATCCATCCCTCCCATGACCGGGTAAAAATAGCTCCTACCTGTTAAGGAGTCCATCGTGGAAGGACACACAGTTGCCTACTCTCAAAGCACCATCATTGAATTGATGGTGCCAAGCTATGCCAACTTTGGCGGCAAGGTACATGGTGGCACACTGATGTCCTTAATGGACAAAGTAGCCTACGTATGCGCGAGTAAGCATGCAGGAAACTATTGCGTGACCGTGTCGGTCGACAACGTGGAATTCCTTCAGCCCGTAGAGGTTGGCGAGGTCATCAAACTGATGGGGTCTGTCAATTACGTGGGGCGAACATCACTTGTGGTTGGTATCAAAGTGGTAGCCGAAAATCTTCAAGCGGGTATTAGTAAACACACGAATACCTGTTACTTCACCATGGTTGCCAAAAGTGCCGATGGCGCCACTGTAGAGGTGCCACCCTTAATTTTAAAGACTCATGACGATGTTCGCCGCTTCCTGAGCGCACTGCAGCGTAAGCGCCTGCGGATGCAAGACAACGAGTTTATGGACAAATACCGGCAGGATTTCGTTTATGATACGGCGTCAGCAGAGCTACTGCACGATCAGCGCTGCAACGTGCTTCTCGAAGCAGAAAAATAAATAAACTCGGAGTAAATCCATGCTCGAACAGCCCCTGACACTGCCCTGCGGCGCGGTGGTGCGCAATCGTATGTGTAAAGCGGCCATGACGGAAGGTCTGGCGCATCCCGATGGAACTGCATCGGAAGAACTAGAGCGGCTTTACGGTATTTGGAGTGACGGCGGCTCCGGTATCCTGCTCTCCGGAAATATTCAGGTCGATGGTGATCACCTCGAACGCCCAGGCAATGTGATTGTCGACAGTAAGCTATCCGAGGATGCTTTCTCGGCACTGCAGAGAATGGCAGCAGCTGGCACACGTAACGGCAATCATTTGTGGGCTCAAATAAGCCATGCTGGCAGACAAACGCAGAAAATCGTCAATCCTGCGCCAAAGGCCCCCTCTGCCGTTCGGTTACGTTTACCGCAGAGTCAGTTTGGAGAGCCGGTTGCGCTGACCGCGGAAGAGATCGAATCGGTTATCGAGCGCTTCGTGGGTTGCGCGCTCACCTGCAAAGAAGCGGGTTTTACCGGTGTACAGTTTCACTCAGCACACGGCTACCTGCTCTCTCAGTTCTTGAGCCCGCTGACGAATCATCGTGAAGATGAGTGGGGCGGCACATTGGAAAATCGCGCTCGAGCTCTCATTGCCATCGTTACCAAAGCGCGAGAGGTACTCGGAGCTGACTTCCCTATTTCAGTGAAACTCAACAGCGCTGACTTCCAAAAAGGTGGTTTTGATTTTGATGACTCGTTAACAGTAGCCAAGTGGCTAGCGGATGCAGGTGTTGATTTACTGGAAATTTCTGGCGGCACCTACGAGCAGCCACGATTGCTAAACCTGGATGGTGTAGAGCCTATCGAGGAGCAGTCGCTCGCACGGAGCACACTTGCACGAGAGGCCTACTTCGTTGATTTTGCGAAGGCAATGCGCGAAGAACTCTCTATGCCCATCATGGTGACGGGTGGCCTTCGTCGCAGAGAAGTCATGAACCACGTGTTAGAAACGGGCGGTGCCGATATGATTGGCTTGGGACGCCCTCTATGTGTCGACGCGGACGGTCCTAATCGATTACTGAACGGAGAAGACGAGCTCGCTCGCTACGAAGACAATCTTTCCTTACTTCCCGGCTGGCTCATGTGGCTGACGAAGTTCAATGCAGTACGGACCATCAACTCGTTTGCGACACAGTTTTGGTTTTATGAGCAGATAGCCAACATCGGCCGAACAGGGGCCACCGACCCGAAGCTCACTGTTTTGTCCGCAACGATGGCACAGCAAAAAGCCGCATCAGTGTGGATGGCGGCAAGAAAGGATAGCTGATTTTATTAGCGCTAATGAGATAGCTGTCGCCGGTTTAACCCGCAGCTCCGAGCTCAGCCTCGGTAGGCCATGAATCTTCTTCGCCGGTTTTGATCAGTCGGTCATTCAGGAAAAAGAACCAGGTAACTACCCGCTCGGTACCCGTAAAGTCGTTACGCCGCTCCGCACCTGTTGCCGCAAAAGAGTAGTACGCGTAGGCCACCTCAAAGGCGACCAATGTTCCAAAGTCGCCTTTATTGGCTCCTCGGGAGATACGTTGCGGAAATAGGCTTTGAAATTCATCAAACGACATGCCCAGGCTAACTTGTTTTATCTGTCGCTCGTAAACCTCGCGATCAAGGTCAAACTCGTTGACCGCACACGACGAAGCAAGCCCCAAGCTAGCGATGACAAAAACTAACAGACCTTTCCCTAAACGTTTCATTATTGCCTTCTTATAGGTTGCCTAAAGAGACTGCTGCAAAACCAATCAAGTGGAGCTGTGTGCTGTTTTAAAATCTACCCTTTAACCGCAAACATTAGAGATAGTAGGTTCATCGTAATTGTCACATTACGCGTTAGCTTCTTCAAACTCAATTTCGGGATCCAGGAGGCAGCTCGGTTTTCGCCGTGGTACACTCGCCGACCGCAAATTACTTGCGTTTCTAGGGCCCATAGCTCAGTTGGTCAGAGCAGTCGACTCATAATCGATTGGTCGTAGGTTCAAGTCCTACTGGGCCCACCACTTCACTTCGCTTGTGATGGACCGCATCGGACTATTCCAGCCCTCACGGGACGCTCGGGCGTTCGTCCGGCGACGAGCGATGCTCGTCCAAACCCCTGCCTCACCCTACTGGGCCCACCACTTCACTGCGTTCGTGCTGGACCTCAGCGGACTATTCCAGCCCGCGCGCAAAGCGCTCGGTCATTCACCGGCTCGAAGCGATGCTTCTCGAAACCCCGGTTCACCCTACTCGGCCCACCATTCTCACTAATTCATCCATAAGTGGCATAAGGGCAGGCTGCTCCTGCCCGATCCATTCTAGTGCCGCAAATCAGCGCGCCACCTAAGACGTTGCCTCTTTTCGCTGCAAAGGAGTCAAGCACAACCGCATTACATCAGAAAGGAAGCTTGTGAATACCGCGTGGCATGAACTGTCGCATGGTACCTGTTCAGGACTGAACGGATTTGAATGGTATGCTCAAAGCCGCAAACATGATTTTCGCGGTCAATAGACGGGAAAGTCGACAGGTCAGCAGGCTCGGTCGATACAATCAGAGAGGATGTCTACTCTCAACAGGGCCTTTATACTTCCTATACGTCTCCCTAGTTCCACAAGGATGTTTTACCAGCAACCCTCGATCCCACCGCTGTTCGACTAGAATGGTTTTGGTTTTTATTCGTCCATTTATAGCCAGTAGTTCCCCCCCCTCTAACACTGCTGTTGCCGTGATCAATTTTGAACGAGCAGACTTTCCTTTTGCAACACGCATTTCACTTGTCACCAGCGTCCCAAGTGTCGCACCCTGGGGGCGTGCGGTATCTGAAACGCTCAAATGACCAAATATTTTTATACTTAAAGACCTAAAAAGATTGGGGAATTAGCGATGGATCTGCAAATCAAGGGCAAGAAAGCCATCATGGCCGGCGGCAGCGCTGGTATGGGTCGCGCTACCGCAGAGCGGCTGGCGGAAGCGGGTGTTGAGTTATTCATCACCGCCCGCCGTGAGGAGCGGCTGCTTGTCGCGGCTACGGAAATCAGCGAGAAATACACCACCTCAGTAACACCCATTGTCGCTGATTCTTCAACCGAAGCCGGTCGACGAGCCTTATTCGAGGCTTGCCCTGACCCCGACATCCTCGCTATCACCATCAAACCGCCGCCCCCCAATGGCAGCTTCCTTGATGTCGCGCCGGATATGTGGCGCGAGTCGATCGACACAGCACTCATCGGCCCTATTGAAATTATGCGAAATTACATTCCCGTCATGATCGAAAAAGGCTGGGGACGTATCGTCAATATCGCAACCTTCTCGGCGAAAAACCCTATGATCTGGCGATTGATGTCCGGACCCGCGCGTTCCGCATTGATTAACTACACCGCATCGGTTTCACGGGAAATTGCGCAACATGGCGTTAACATCAACAATCTTCTGCCCGGCATGTTTTCAACCGAGGGCGCGGCAGAACTCCTACCAATCTATGCGGCGGCCTTTGATTTACCGGAAGACGAAGAAACCTGCATGAATCATTTTCTGACCAACAACCGCATTCCCGCCGGATTCGTTGCCGAAGCGGATGATCTGGCGCCCATGGCAGCGCTGCTTTGCAGTCCTTTATCGCGATTTATCGTCGGTCAGAACATTGTTATCGACGGCGGTCAGCACGCGTCGCTTTTTTGACGACTGCCTTCCGTTTGATCAACTAAGAAGTGTCTCCCTCGGCTGGCCCTACGTCCTTCGTCATCACGATGGCGGAGGCCGGACACAACTCAGAAAGGATTGTGGTTGATACTGGCCCTGCGATAAAACTTCCCGCACCAATAACTTTTAAACCTTTTAAAAGTAATTTTTTATACATCATTAAATATGACACAAGGACGCACAAAAATTGCAGAAAAGTTTTATCGCTAACTAAGACGCTGTAGTAAATGTCAAACAATCAAACGTAGAAGGTAACCATGACAAAAGAATCATATTTTTTATTATTCATTTCTCTCGGAGTATTCCCGGTTGCTTTGGGGTACGGGATAAATCCAAAAGAGGTTCTCCCAGTTCTTTATGGAATTGAAGTAGCAGATAACAATTTATCTAACATCTTCAGAGCTGTAATGGGCCTATATATTGGCTGTGTGTTGTTATGGGTTGCTGGAGCTTTTAACAAAAGTCTAACGGTTCCTGCTTTATGGTGCATGTTTGTCTTCATGCTTGGGATTGGGATAGGAAGAGCACTGAGTTTAATTCTAGACGGAATGCCAGACATGATTTTTGTTCTTTTTATGTTTTTTGAATTTGTAGCAGCAGGGATCACTTTTTCTTTTCTTAAGGAAAAATCTTAAAGAAGGTTTTTTATGGTGCCCCGAGGTGGAATCGAACTACCGACACAAGGATTTTCAATGGGCATGAACTGTTGCGGGCTCTCGCTCAGGAATGGACGAATATGAATTGTACGGTCACCTCAGTGATATATTTTCCAGACCAACCCGGAATTATTTCGCGAACTTCTCAAGGACAGCCGGCAGTATCAGTGGGTAAACCGACGCTCGGCAGGGCCTTGATACGCCCTATACTTAGACCGTCAGAATGACTCAGAGCAGGTGGGGTTTCTCATTACAGCTGCTCTTCCTGAGGCCGTGAGTCTGATCAATAGAGATTTGAGGTATTTAATCTTTAACGAAAACATTACCGATATTGTTAACTATTGCACCCATTTTTCCGAGCAACAGTTTTTATGAAAAACACAGAAAAAGTGCCGACAGTGTTCATTGCTGAAAGCGATCTAGATAGCATTCTTAAAGACTGGCATGCCTCCGGGCAGTCAGTTTATTGGCCCCACGGTAATTGCAACATTTTCTATCGGGATATCGGCGACAAAAACGCATCTGGCCATGACACCGCTTTGATCCTGCACGGCTTCCCTGAATCCAGCTTTACGTTCCAAAAGGTAGTAGAACCGCTAAAAGCCAGATTCAGAAGACTGGTGTTAGTAGACTTGCCGGGGTTCGGATTCAGCGATAAACCTAAACACCTGAGTTATTCTTTGTTTGAACAGGTTGATGCCTTGATGTGGGTCTGGCAGTCACTGGATATCCGTAGCGGCCATGCTATTGCCCATGATATGGGAGACAGCGTGCTGACCGAAATTGTCGCACGTTCAGTGCAGGGACTCTTGCCCGGTTGGTTTGAAGAAGGGTTGCTATCGCTGACCTTCACCAACGGCAATATGGTCATGGAAGAAGCGAAGCTTGTGCCTATACAAAAGCTTCTTCGTCATCATAAGTTAGGACCTTTCATTAACCGCTTCACCCGTGAGACGCTTTTTAAAAAGCAAACCCGGACCTCCCATGGAACTCTCATAAACACTGACGATGTGCATCACCTGTGGCAGCTATATTCACTAAATGAGGGCCATAAATTGGCGTGGAAAACGATTCGATACCTGGATGAAAGGGATAAATTCCAACATCCACGCTGGTTAAATGCGTTAAGTAAATTTACTGGTCCAGTGCATATTTGTTGGGGGGAAGCAGATCGGGTGGCTCCGCTGTCAGTGGCTCAATACTTAAAGCGTGATGTATGTGCTAAAGCACTCTTGACTGTCATGCCTGATGTTGGGCATTTTTGTGAAACTCAGGCCCCGGAGCTTTGGTCTGAATCAATATTGCGTTTTTACGAAGCTATATAGTTCAACAACAATCGGGTCACGAAGAGTGGGCGCTGTTTGCAAAAAACAATCGGTTTAAAAAAAGTATTAATTATGGATTCCCCACTCGCTATACCACTGAAGTTGCCTTGTGGCGCTCAGTTGCCTAACGCACTATTCACCAACATCGGGGGCAGCAGGAACACAGCGATTGGAAGACTTGCAGAGGTCACGGGCAGTGACTTAAAAAACGTTACAGCGATTGGCTACAACGCTAAAGTTAACGCCAGCAACACAATATCGGTGAGAAGATCTGCGCCCAACAGGCCGTTTATTTGTCCTACACTCTATAGTGGTTCGCGAGGAACTCAGGGCGAATCAACCACCAGATCAAAAATTTTCTGGAATTCAGTGCAGGCCCATTATGTACTTTCAATAGTACCCATGCCGGCAACAGTTTCCCAAGTTAGTCCTTACCGGGTGTCGCTGCAGATTGATCAAACCCGAGATTTACTGACTTGAAAACTCGCCCTCATCTAGCGTGGTTAGTTGCTGCCGTCACCTTCATGGTACTCCTCACTTCCGCTGCCTTCCGATCCTCCGTAGGCGTATTGGTGATACCTTTTGAGGAAGAGTTTGGGTGGTCAAGATCAACAACATCAATAGCTGTGGCATTAAATTTAGTGCTTTACGGGCTAGCAGCACCCTTCGCAACCGCGCTGATGGAACGACTGGGGATCCGCAATGTCGCTGTTGCTGCCCTAGGTCTCATAGCGATTGGCACTGGGCTCACCACCATAATGACCGAACCTTGGCATTTGGTGCTGTTGTGGGGAGTCGTGGTAGGCCTAGGTGTTGGCGCAACGGCCTTGGTTTTTGGCTCGCTGGTGGTTACCCGCTGGTTTGTTCGCCACCAAGGCCTCATGCTCGGCGTGATGGGCGCGGCTTGGGCAATGGGGCAACTGATATTCCTGCCCATTATCGCCCATTACGTGAGTGCAGAGGGGTGGCGTGTAGCGTCGTTTGGTATCGCAGGAATCGCACTGTGCATGATTCCAATGGTGTGGCTTGTAATAAGAGACCGACCCAGCGATGTGGGGCAACTGCCTTATGGCGCCGATCCTACCCATCCTCCATCGCTGGAAAAAAATGTCGACGGGGGCATTTTTAAAACGCTGGCCGGCTCCCTAACAACACTATCCCAGGTGGCGCAGAACAAAAGTTTTTGGATCTTATCCGGTACTTTTTTCGTTTGCGGATGGACTACCAATGGCATTATTTCCACCCATTTCATTCCTGCTGCTCAGGATGAAGGTATGGCCGTTACTGCTGCTGCGACACTGTTAGCGGTTGTCGGTATTTTTGACCTAGTAGGCACGATTGGCTCTGGCTGGCTAACTGATCGGTTTGATCCGCGTAAGTTACTGGCTATTTACTACGGCTTACGCGGCATTGCGCTACTGGCCATGCCCTTTATTTTAGGGCCATCTATTGAACCACCAATGCTTATAGTGATGGTGTTGTTCGGCTTAGACTGGGTGGCAACAGTACCCCCAACCGCCATATTGAGTGTCAGGATTTTTGGAAAAAGCACCGGCATCGCCGTGTTCGCCTGGGTGTTTGCATCTCACATGATTGGCGCCGCAGCTGCGGCGCTGCTCAGCGGCTTCATCCGCGATATCAGCAATGATTATCTTATTGCCTGGTTACTCGCCGGTGCTCTTGCGCTTTTAGCTGCGGTCGCTGCCTTGGCATTGCCCAAAACGCAGCCTCAAGCGCCAGAAGCCTAACTTCGTCTTATCAGCGTCTTGCCGGGTTCTCGGGGACCCTCATAATCGATTGGTCGTAGGTTCAAGTCCTACTGGGCCCACCATTTTTGCCGATCATATTGAAAATAGAACCACCGTGATGCAAGCTGATCCTCCATCATGCGTTTCGGAGCAGCCATGAGCCGAGCGCCACACTCCCGTTCCTTGCTCATCATTGCTGTCATCCTATGGTTTGTAACCACGGTCGCATTCTTCATGCTCGACTTCAGAGCCGGCGCGCGTCCGCCCATCGCCGAAGACGGACTGACCAGTCTGCTGACCATCTACCTGCCAGTGCTGGGCCTGTCTGTATTTTTACTCCTTTTCCTCACCCGCCATCGGGATCCTTTTCGATGGACCGATCGCTTTTGCCTAGATGAAAAGAAG
>JAACDF010000145.1 GCA_009937065.1 Gammaproteobacteria bacterium
AAAGCCTTCGCGATGTGCCAATGTCAGTATCTGTGTTGGGTAGCGATACAATTGAGGCGAAGGGCATCACGCAATTCAGAGGCATTGCTGATGCGGTACCAGGACTGACCTACAGTGAGGCGTCGAGCAACTTAAATCCCACATTTCAGATGCGTGGAATTTCGGTGGGCCAAAATACAGAAGGCCTTCAGAAGGCGGTAGCGATATATTTGGATGAAATGCCAATGCAGGACGGTAAAAGTACCGTCAACATGGATTTTGGTTTGTTTGATACGGCTAGAGTTGAGGTGCTGAAGGGGCCACAGGGTACTCTTTTCGGAGCTGGCACCCTGGCTGGCGCTGTCCGAATTATTTCGAATAAGCCAGATCCCAGTGGGCTAGATTATAAACTTGCAACCGATTTTGGCTCGACAAGTGGGGAGTTAAGACAGCGCTATAAGGGAATGGTGAATGTGCCCCTGAGTGACTCTGTAGCATTCAGGATGTCCGCGTCGATTTCCGATGAAGAGGGGTGGGTCAGTAACACTGGTATTGGCATGAACCCATCAAATAACTACTCGTCAAATGCGTTAAAAGCTGCGATCGGCTGGCGCGTAAATGACCGTTTGACCGCGGACGTCACTTACCTTTATCAGAACAACGAGTCCGATGATGGCGGCACCATAAACCCGGAACTCGGAGAAAATACGAGAAGCAATTTTAAGCAAGAAAACGTAGAGGTGGAGATTAGCAAATATAATATGACCCTCGCTTACGATCTCGATTTTGCGACTCTGACGTCTTCCACAAACTTTTCGAAAACGGACCCATTGCAGGACACTGACTTGAGCGCAATCCTTGGCGGAGCGTTTCCGTGGGGTCTCGTTCGAGAAGACAAGAGTGAGTCTTTCGTTCAAGAAATCAGGATGGTTTCAACAGCTGACTCTAAGTTTGATTGGGTTTTAGGCGCTTATCTGCAAGATCGTGAGGTGGTGGAAAATCAGGTCATGCACTTGTCGCAAGAATTCGTCGATGCAAGAGGCGGGTCTATTGGTGGTTTGAGTAACGATTACATGGGTGTCGATCATGCGTTTATCTATGGAAGCCCAGTAACAGATAACTTGAAAGAGAGCGCTATTTTCGCCGAACTGGGATACCAGTTAACAGATAGTGTGAAGGCAACCGTAGGGTTTAGGTCGTCCGAAATCGAAATCAAAAACAAGCGCACTGCCGGTGGGAATATGTCCATTGGCTCCTTCCTCGTTCCAGTGGTTTTCATGGGCGCCGATTCCTTTACGCCAGTTCCTTACATGGCTGGGCAATATGCGCCAGGAAAGGTGTCGCCTAATACGGTGAAACTGAGCTTAGCCTGGGAAGCTAGTGACAATGTTAATCTGTATGCAACCGCCTCGGAGGGATTCCGAGCCAACGATGTCAATCGCGCCGCCTTTACCGTTGGTATAAATGGCCAACAAGGCACCAGTAACATCGATCCCGACGATCCCACTGTTATTCCTGAGTTATCGAAGTCCGATAGCATGTGGAATTACGAAGTTGGCATGAAAGGGCAGTGGGATACCGTCAGCGTTAATTTGGCGGTCTACCAGATGGTATGGGATGACATTCAACTCTTTGCGCAACGTGTCAGCGACAGCGCGACGTTTTTTAGTAACGCAGGAGAGGCTGAATCCGAAGGAATTGAATTGGAAATTTCGGGTCGGCCGAATGACTTCTTTGATTATGGTTTAGGTATTGCCTATCAGAATGCTGAAATTACGTCTATCACGGCCGCGGAGGCTACAATGGTAGGAGCGGAGCTAGGGACTCCATTGACTTCCCCGGACCTACAAGTTTCAGGTCACCTTCAATTCACTAATTCCGTGCAGAGTGGCAATGAGTTGTTCGGGCGAATGGATTTTTCTTACACCGACTCCATGCCAAATGGTTTCCCATTTAGCCCTGGCACCGGCGCACCTTCGCCGAACTTCGCATATACCGACTCGATCACCAAAGTCGATTTGAGTGTCGGTTACGTCACCGACAAATGGACCGCTGTCTTGTATGCCGAGAACGCACTTGATGAGGACGGATATCAATTTATCATGCCTCAAACGTTCTTTGACGATCGTCACATGACCTTGCGGCCCAGAACCATCGGAGTCCGATTTACTTACAACAAGTAAGGTGCAGTGACCCCTTATTACCGCGTGTTGCCGCCACCTTAGGCGGCTTTTTTTCATATGGGCTTTACTGATCAATAATAAGTAGTAACCGCCGCGGACCTAAACCTGTTGATGTTATGGAGTACAGGCAATGTTTCGATCATCGCGAAACTCATAGGCATTTGGCTTGGCGCCCTATAAGGTGACGTCATCACGGCGTTTTTCTAAAATTCTATGGGACCACGGTCATATGGATGTTAGGCAGCTTAAGCACTTTGTAGCACTCGTAGAGACAGGGACCGCTCACGCGGCAGTCGACGACCAACACATATCTCAACCCGGATTGAGTGGAAGTATTAAAAGGCTGGAGAACCAGTTAGGTGTCTCGCTTTTCGACCGGCGAGGGCGAGGCATGGTTCTGAATGCAAGGGGTAAAGACTTTTATCCGCACGCTAAAAGGACCCTCGAATATTTAAGACTTGCGCAAGCGGAGCTAAAGGTCAGTGATGCCAGAATTCGAATAGCGCTGGGTGACATACGTTCGAGCGATTTCGTTGGGAAATTGACTTCTGCACTGAGTGAGGAGTATCCGTCACTGATGGTCGAGTTTTCTGAATCCCATTTTGAGAGCATGTTTTCTGATTTAGAGGATGGGACTATCGACATAGCATTCGGCAGTGTCCCCGGTATTGGGAAAATACCCGCATCGCTCATATCTAAACTCATGACTCGTAGCGATTTTGGCGTTTTCTGTTCCGCAGATCACCCTCTTGCCGGAATTGATCGCCGCATAACGGGTAAAGATCTTCAGGCTTATCCCTGGATGCTCAACACGAACGCGCCCGACATCACGCCTCATTATCCGCGGATGATTGAGGGTCCGAGTTTAGTGAGAAACAAACTTAAAATTGTGGCGATTGATTCACTGCATATGGGTAAAGAGTTAGTTACCAATTCCGATTGTTTGTGCCATACGCCGCAACTTGCTATGGCGGTCGAGTTGGCAAGAGGAAAGGTGAAACAGCTGGATGCTCCTATCAAACGATTTAGTACTGACATCATGGGTCTTCGGCACAGGGATATAAGGTCTCCGTTGCTCGATCGCGCGTTCGCACTCGCTACACAGTGCTTTGATTAACACTCTTGGAAGCTTGCGAGGCTAAGTAAGGTCTCGCGAGGTTAAGGATCGTAATTGTCACAAGACAACCTTACCGAAGATTGTACTTACAAGCAGGGCTCAGCGACTCTCGCTGACGCTTTTTTTAACGCTCAGTACACTAAGGTTTGGCGACTGGAAAAATCGTCACCGGAGCGCCTCACTATTTCTGAGGCCTACCAAGTCCAGAATCAGGTGTGCGAGAAACGTATCGCGCGCGGTGAGAGCGTTGTTGGGTACAAGGTCGGATGCACTAGCCGCGCCATACGTTCGCAATTGGGTCTTGCTGAGCCCATTTCAGCGAGATTATTTGCTCCCCATGTGACTGGGGGGCGAACAGCGATTGACTGGACGGCCTATTGTCATTGCGCTATTGAGCCAGAGATGGTGCTGAGGATAGGTCAAGATCTGTGTGGCACAGACCTCTCTGATGAGGAACTTATTCAATCCATAAGCTACGTTAGCCCGGGAATAGAGCTCCACGATTATACGTTTTGGCATCAACCTCCGACTGCGCAGGAGCTTATCTGTTCTGGTGGTATTCACGCGGGCCTCATCGTCGGCGACACGAAAGTATCACCCCGGGCGCTGACCTTCGGGCGCGAAAATTTTTTCGTGTATCAGAACAACGAGTTAGTTGCGTCCTCTAGAGCCGACGAGATTATGGGAGGCCCCCTCGAATCTTTACGCTGGTTGGTTAACTTTTTGTCTAGCAGTGATGAGGTTTTGAAAAAGGGGATGCTAGTGATTCCCGGATCTCCGACAGAGTTAATTTCGATCACCTGCGATTCCCGGGTGCGCGTCGAAATCGATAATTTGGGTCAGGTAGAGACTACATTTCGTTCCCAGTCCCCATCTTCAAGATAAGTTAACCACAGGTCGATGCTAGCGAGTCTAAAAAATCAACTCAGAATAATGAGAAATGCTGGCCGCCGTCGATGACGATATTTTGGCCAACGACATAGCGTGATAAGGGGCTGCAAAGAAGCGCGGCCATAGGCGCCATATCGTCGGCAATCGCCGCAAAGCCAGCCGGAATTTTGTTGTGTTGTTGAAAGTGCTCTGCAATAACCTCGTGGTCGTGCTCTAGGCCAAAGGCATCGGCATAGGCCATAGCATTTTCTTCCGACCCTTCTGTTGCAAACATCCCGGGCAATATGTTGTTGATGTTGACACCATACTGAGCGATTTCACGAGAGACGCTCGCTGTGTAATTAATCAAAGCAGATCTGGCAGGCCCCGACATGAGGCGCCAGATCATTGGGTTCTTTGCAGAAAATGTGGCTATGTTTAAGAGCCTACCCCAGCCCTGATTTTTCATATGTGGAATGTAGTGGCGCATAATCTCGATGGGGCCCAGTAATGTCGTCTCAATTGACTCTCGCCACATTTCAGGCGTGACCTGTAAAAAGTCGCCATTAGGCGCTGGAGGCTTGACTGTAATTGCAACAATATCGGGGTCTGGGCAGGCTTCAAACAAGGTGGCCCGGCCTGCGTCAGTTGATGAGTCTGCAACGATGGGTATTACCGTGGCGCCGTAGGTTGCAGCAATTTCCTTTGCGGCTCTAACCAGTCGTTCCTCGCGACGTGCGGATATATAAAGCTCAACACCGGCCTCGGCTAATCGTTCAGCCGTTGCGCGTCCCATACCTGCACTGCCACCTGCCATCAGTGCCTTTTTTCCTGCAATTTGTAGGTCCAATGTTCTCTCCTTTACCCAACAGGGTGATCAACACAGCAACGATGAAGAAGGACTGTGAGTGCCGCGTCGCTCATACTAACGCTAAGCGACGCCACGGGTTATTCTTGCGATTCATCTCAAAGTCTTTCGCTCACTAATCTGCGAACAAATCTCTACAGTCAGAATGAGCAATAGGCAGAAAATTATCACTCAGCATAGATTACGCCGTACGCCGGTGCTCCCGCTTGAATGCTCCAATCCAAGTTCCGCTAACTAAGAAACTGTTTCTGCAGCCACTAGAGCAGATTTTGAGAGTGACCTGACTTCGAAGGTTGTTCTCAAAGCGTTTTCTGCCTTCTTTGTAAGCGATCTTAGCCAGTGCAATTTCGAGCTCCTCCTAGTTTGAACGTATTTGTAGAAGGTCCCTACCGTCGGGCCAGCTGCGCAGGCTGCCGTAGTTAATTTCTGGCTCGCACACGCGATACCACGTATGAGGCCAGACTAACTTCGACCCAGAACTAAAATTTCTTTACTCAACAGTCACATCTAAATATAGTTAACTATATTCAAATAACGAGAGATAGAAAAGTGATTGAATTTGTTGATCCCCGAGGCCAGGCCTCAGCCGAAGAACAGGCGTACGTCCTTTCTTGCGATTTGCGCTCTGATGCTGGTGAGAGCATTACGGTTGCGCTTATTGCAAATGGCTTCCCTGATTCTGAGCTTTTCGTGAAGAAGGTGGGTCTTGCTCTAGAGAGGCGCCTGCCGAATGTGAAGACCCTTCTCTGGAATAAAAACAACGCGGGAGTCGCGGCGAGCGAGGGGATGTTGGACGACATCTTTGCAACCTGTGATGCCGCAATCGCCGCGTACGGGCACTGAGGCAGTTGCACTACCGGCACCGTGCGTGACGGATACAACATTGCTCAGCGAGGGTTTCCCGTGGTGACCCTAATCACCGAAGATTTTTGGGATCAGGGGTCGTTTGTAGCCACTTCATTGGGGATGCCCGACATTCCACGAGTCAGATTGCCACACCCGATCGCAGGCTTGGGGGAGGAAAAAATTGGGTTGATCGCCGAGGAAGTCATCGAGGACATTCTGGACGGTTTTGAAAATGTTTGACTTTTTGACGGCTGAAAACGAGGAGACGGCATTAGAGCAACTTCATGACTTGGGTTGCACTGATGGTCTTCCAGTAATCATTCCTACGGTGGAAAGGGTGACCAAAAGTATCCTGGCTACTGGCTTAGATGGCGACATGGTGCTCGGTGTATTGGGGCCCTTGATGGGCGTTGCAACTGTGGAAAAGGTTGCGGCAGCGGCTGTCATGGCTGGGTGTAAGCCCGATTACATGCCCCTTGTCGTTGCCGCGGTTAAAGCTGTGGCGCAACCCGAGTTTGATCTGTCGGAATTACAAGCGACCACACACTGCACTGCCCCGTTAATTATCGTTAATGGTCCGGCTCGAAAGACCTGCGGCCCAGTGGCGTCAGGGTACGGTGCACTTGGGCCCGGGCATCGTGCCAATGCCAGTATCGGGCGAGCACTGCGTCTTTGCTTGATTAATATAGGCGGTGGACGTCCGGGCATATCTGATATGGCTCTTCATGGCCATCCTGGAAAGTTTACTTATTGCCTTGCGGAAGCGGAGGAGAATTCCCCCTTTCCGCCAATGCACGCGAGCCTAGGATTCGATGAATCTGACAGCGTCGTTACCGTATTGGGGTGCGAGGCACCACATTCATGCCTTTATAGCGATAACGCTGACGACCCCGAGGATGCGGAGAAGCTTTTGCACATTTTGTCCGTTGGATTGACCAATATCGCCACTAATAACGCCATTTTTGCATCAGGGATGGCGCTGGTGTGTTTAGGGCCTAAGCACGCAAATGTCCTGGCGCGATCGGGGCACACGAGAGAATCGATACAAAAAAGATTGTGGGAGCTCACACATCTACTAAAAGCAGACCATATTCGGTTTGGCGGGGAATTTGGAAAAGCTTTCAAAGACGATCCTGATGGTGAATATCCCGCGTTTAAGGCTCCGGAGCACATTTTAGTCATGGTTGCTGGAGGAATCGGGTTGTACTCGATGGTGATGCCAAATTGGGGTGGCGCGGGCCATCAAAACTCTGCCGTCAGTATGAAAGTTGAGGCTGACTTCTTTTGCGAGATCCCGGGACTCGGAGGCGCTTAGCCTCAAATAGATCTTCAGATCATGCGAAGGGCGTTCGAGTCAAATAGTTGTTATCAAGGAAGTGGCCATGAAGCCAATTACAGTGCATGAGGGTGCGTGCCTCACTTTGGGATTGCCTCGAGAGCTTGGTAGAGCGAACACTCGGGAGGTTTGGATCTGATGTCTAATCCAATCGCGATCGGAGGCAAACGACTCGAGTACAAAACAGCGCTGATCACGGGTGCTAGTCGGGGTATCGGGTTTGCAATTGCAGAGGCTTACGCCCGTCACGGAGCCAACTTAGTACTCACTGCTTCTAATGAAGCCGGGCTAAAGAAGGCTAAGGCAGCCCTAGACGTCTACGATGTCGACGTCTCTTATTTCCCAGCTGATATTAGTTCGATGGATTCAATAGAGGCTCTATTTTGTTTTTCAATAGAGCAGCACCCAGACCTTGACGTGCTTGTTAACAACGCGGGCATTCATATTGGAAAACCCTTTACTGATCACGGGATGCATGAGTTTGATCAGCTCATGAAGACCAATGTGTACTCAGTCTTTAACCTAACTCAGCACGCGATACGGCACATGCAAGGTTTGGGTCGAGGTAAAGTTATTAATGTCGCCTCGGTGGCCGGATTGCGAGGCAGCCTGAACTCTGCCGCTTACAACACTTCAAAGCATGCAATCGTGGGTCTTACTCGCTGCATCGCGCTGGAGAACGCGAAAAACCGTATCAACGTCAATGCCATTTGCCCCGGTATCGTGGAGACCGACCTCATCAAGGGTGTAGAGCAACGTATGGAGGCACAGGGTATGCCGCCAGACGAGTTTCGTGAGCGCCTTCTTGCACAAATTCCAATGGGCCGATTTTTACAGCCGGAGGAAATCGCGCACATTGCCGTATTTCTTGCCAGCAATGAATCCGATGGTATGAACGGTGAGGCCATTGCCATTTAACTGCGCCATCAAGCATCAAAGAAGACACTGGGGTTAGAGTGACTGCGCGCGCACCTATTGATTCATCTCCGTTTAACGATCTCCTGATTGTCGATATTGGAGGCACCGTTGCCAGTGGTTACGCAGGAAAGCTGTACGCTGATTATGGGGCGAGGGTCGTCAATTTAGAGCCGCCGGAAGGTTTTTCCACTCGCCATATTGCGCCGTTACTGGATAACGGCACTAGCTCAATTCATGCCTATCTTCATGCTAATAAACAGAGTGTGTGCTGGACTGACAGCGTACTGACGCATCCAGCCATTGTTGCGGCTGATCTAGTAATCCTCGATGTATCAACCTTGCCAACATCGTTAGCCGTAGACGACTTTGAGACCAATGTCTGCGCTATTAGTTGGTACGGATTGACGGGTCCCTATGCTGGATTTCGCGGTTCTGATGCGTCGATTCATGCGCTTACCGGATTGATGCACGGCATTGGTGAGACCGATGGCCCACCCATTATTCCTACGGGCTATCAGGCGCAGGTCATAGGCGGTTTAAGCGCTTTTAATGGGTCACTTGGTTTCTTGTTAGGGCGTCTGATTAAGGGGCGCGAGAGGTCTGACGCATTTTGTCTCGACGCTTCAATTTGGGAAGCAAACATGTGTCTGACCGATATTGGTGCCGCCATTAGCTTTAATGACCAGCCAATGCCAAAAAGACTGGGTATCAATCGGTTCGCCCCAACCTATCCACTGGGTATATGGCCATGCAAGGATGGTTGGTTGGGGGTCACCGTGCTCAACCCCTCGCAGTGGACCGCTTTTTGTCAGCTGCTAGGGCTCGATGATCTTGCCACGGAGTCTAAGTACCAAAGCAGTATGGCCAGGTTAGATGACGTGGCAATTATAGAACCCAGAATTTTGAAAGCGCTGTCAGAGCAGAGTGCTCAGGATTTGTTCTATCGAGGCCAGGGTATGCGCATTCCGCTTGCGCGCGTGCCGACTATGGAAGAGCTATTCACGGTTGATCAATATTTAGAGCGCAGCGCTTTCAGCGAATACAGCTCTGAGGGCGAGGCCTTTCTAGCGCCTTCCTGTCCGTTCAGACTGGTTGAAACACCACCATACTTTGGTGGTGATTCGGTCCCTCTCGGTGCTCACAATTCATCGTGGGCTAGGGAAACTTCGACAGCCGATGATGCTAAAGGTGTTAACGGCTCTCACAGTATGGGCGAGGTCGATTGGAGTACCACACAGGGCCCACTGCAGGGGCTTGTGATTGTCGACCTCTCCATGGGTTGGGCCGGGCCTCTGGCCACACGGAACCTTGCTGACATGGGCGCGACCGTTATTAAGATTGAGGGTTGTACTCGGTTCGATTGGTTTCGTAGTTGGGAAGCCACTGAGGAGTGGATTAACTCCAATGGCGCAGAAAAAGAGGTGCGATTTATCAACCTCAACCGTAACAAACTTGATGTCACTTTGGATTTCGAGTCGAAAGCAGGTAGGGAGCTATTGCTGCGTCTTGTCGGGCAAGCAGATGCGGTTATTGAAAACTTTTCGGGTGGCGTGCTCCCAAAGCTAAAGCTGAACTATCCGGCGCTGCGTCAAGAAAACCCCCAACTTGTGATGGTTTCAATGCCCGCCTTTGGTGGTACAGGGCCGTGGGCCGCATTTCGAGCATATGGTTCTACCGTTGAGCAGTCGTCAGGGCTGCCACATTTGCAGGGCAGCGAACATCAACCACCGACCATGTTACACGTTGCATTTGGTGACGCGATTGCGGGCCTTTACGGGACTGCAGCGCTCCTCACCGCGCTGTTTCATAAAAAGAAAACCGGTAAGGGGCAAGCCGTAGATCTCAGTCAAGTAGAGTGTCTGCTGCCCAACGCGATGCACGGTGTGGTTCATCAGTCGATTAAAGGTGAGCCCCCTGCCAGGCGAGGGAATTTTAACCCTGACTATTTCATTCACGGAGTCTTTGCATGCATCGATGACGATGATTGGATACTGATCCAGGTGCAGACCGAGCAGCAGTGGCGTTCAGCCGTCGCACACATATCGACTCTTAGACCTTATGCCGGGCTGAGTCCAGAGCACCGGCAGAACAAAGCTGAAGAGATAGTTTGTTCTGTCGAGGAATGGACGGTCACTTGTAGCGCGCGGCAAATGATGCGTGATCTACAGTCGATAGGTATCACGGCAATCGCCCTGAACAGTGCATCGGACTTGATGGACGATCCGCATTTACTTGCTCGTGGCTACATGCAATTTGTGTCGCATCCGTTTATGGGTGAGCAACCCCACCCCAGTGCGCCCTGGAGACCTGGGGAGTCAGCGATTCCAATTGGGACATCAGCTCCGACGTTGGGACAGCACAATCGAGAAATACTGGGTGGTCTTCTAGGACTATCCGACAGTCAACTAGCAAAACTAAACAAGGACGGTGTGATTGGTAACAAGCCACGAATTAAGTTGCCGTAGCGACTAATCCTGATAGCAATAACCATCACTGGAACGTTCGATAGAAACTTAAACATACCAGCAGGGGGAGTTTATGCTGTCTCAAGGAATTTTAATTGCGAACCGTGGCGAGATAGCCATTCGCATTGCTCGCGCTGCAGCGGATATGGGTATTCGGACCGTTGCTATTTACTCGAGCGACGATCAAGCCAGCCTGCATACCAGAATGAGTGATGAGGCCGTTTTAATTGCCGGAGAAGGTTCCAAGGCCTACCTCGACATTGAGCAAGTGATACTCGCTGCTCAAGCAACTAACTGCGACGCGATCCACCCGGGATACGGTTTTTTGTCTGAGCGCGCTGATTTTGCTGCCGCCTGTCTGGCAGCAGAGCTCACGTTCATTGGGCCCAGTTTGGGCCACTTAAAACTTTTTGGAGACAAAGGGGCCGCGAGACGGGCCGCCATTAGAGCAGGTGTCCCGGTGCTTGCCGGGACTGATCACGCCGTCACCTTAGCGCAGGCAAACGAATTTTTTGACAGTGTTGATGGACCTATCATTATTAAGGCTATCGGCGGTGGAGGGGGCCGCGGTACCCGTGTTGTTCACGACAAACACGATCTAGAGGAGGCGTTTGAGCGATGCCAATCTGAAGCGCTAGCGTTCTTTGGTATCGGTGATGTTTACGTAGAAGAGTTTTTACCGCGTGCTAGGCATATCGAGGTTCAAATACTTGGCGATGCCAGCGGTAGCATCGTCCATTTTGGTGACCGAGAGTGTTCTGTGCAGCGCCGCAATCAGAAGGTGGTTGAGATTGCGCCGGCGCCGAACTTAGCACCCAGCCTCCGAGAAAAAATGACGAACGCGGCTGTGAGCTTTGCGCAACAAGAAAAATACATGAGCCTTGGTACGTTCGAGTTTTTAGTCTTGGACCAAGGCGTTGAGGACGACAGATCAGCCGATAGCGCCACAGAGGATCATTTTGTTTTCATTGAGGCAAATGCTCGTCTGCAAGTTGAGCATACGGTGACCGAGGAAGTCACTGGCTTTGATTTGGTTCGCGGTCAGATCGCAGTGGCCTTCGGATCGTCGCTGACCGATTTAGGTCTCGATGCTCAGGCGCCACCGACGCTGTCTGGATTTGCGATTCAGGCTCGGATCAATTTAGAGACCATCACCGCTGATGGTGGTGTTAGGCCGGGTTCAGGACGCTTGGTGCGATATGAGCCACCCAACGGACCCGGAGTTCGAACCGATGGGTTTGGTTATGTGGGTTACAAGACGAGCATTGCCTACGACTCTCTGCTCGCCAAGGTCATCGTGCATGATCGCTCATCCAATTTCTCCGATGTGGCCAGAAAAGCGATCAGGGCGCTGTCGGAGTTTCATCTGGAGGGTGCGCGAAACAATATTTCTTTTCTGAAAAACATACTATCCCATGAGGATTTTATTAGCGGTGCTACGCACACGCGGTGGATCGAAGAGACGGTCGAGCAGTTGACCAACGAGTGGCAGGGCCCAGACTATTTCATGGTCGCCGAGGTTGGCGACGGAGCTGAGGGTGTCAGCCAGAGCTCATCAAAACGAGAGGACCCCCTTGCGGTTTTCAACCAGCAAGAAGCGGCTGGTCAGGTAGCGCCAGCCGAGCCCCAAGAGATTGATGTGCCTGAAGGCATGGTCTCTGGACGTGCACCCATACCCGGGACCATAGTCGCGGTCGAAGCTAAAGCCGGAGCTCAGGTGAAAGCGGGCGATGCCATTCTGGTCATTGAATCGATGAAAATGGAACATGAAATTATTGCGGAATGCGATGCGATCGTTCACCGGATGCTTGTGCAGGTGGGTGACATTGTTACGGAGGCAGCGACACTCTTCGTTCTCGAAGAAGCGGAAGTTGAAAGAGAGCAGCACGAAACCTCTCAAATGCAGATAGACCTTGATTACGTTCGTGCCGACTTGCAAGAAAACATTGATCGACACGCTTATACGCTAGACGAGAATAGACCAGAGGCAGTGGCAAAAAGGCGAGCACGTGGTGGTCGCATGCCCAGGGAAAATATTGCTGACTTGGTAGATCAAAACTCATTCAAAGAATACTGGCCTCTTATCGTTGCGCGTCAGCATCAGCGCCATGATATGGACACACTACGCAAACGCACGCCCGGAGATGGTTTAATCGGTGGTACCGCCACCATCAATGCTGATTTATTTGGTGATAAAGCATCGTCCGCCATGGTGGTTCATTACGATTACACCGTATTAGCCGGTACGCAGGGCAGCCGAAATCACTACAAAACTGATCGGTTGTTTGAGCTGGCTCTCCGATTTCGCATGCCGCTAGTGCTATTTAGTGAGGGCGGCGGCGGCCGCCCTGGAGATGATAATTTGGGCCCCGGCGTGTCATTTGATACTCATACCTTTACGCAGTTTGCCAAGCTGTCTGGGGCTGTCCCAATGATCGGCATTAACCATGGGCGTTGTTTCGCTGGGAACACGGTTTTGCTGGCTTGTTGCGATGTGATTATTGCGACAAAAGATTCCACGATAGGCATGGGTGGGCCAGCCATGATCGAAGGCGGGGGGCTTGGCGTGTACACACCTGAAGAGGTTGGCCCAATGTCATTTCAGGTACCGAATGGTGTTGTGGATATTCTGGTTGATGATGAGGCCGAAGCCGTAGCAGTGGCAAAAAAATACCTGTCATATTTTCAAGGCACACTCAATGAGTGGGAGGCCGCAGATCAACGAAGTCTCCGTCAAGTTATCCCTGAAAATCGACTGCGACTCTACGATATGCGGCAGGTAATCGAGACGCTCGCCGATGTCGGTTCGGTGCTAGAAGTTAGAGAAAAATTTGGGATTGGAGTGATCACGGCTTTCATTCGCATTGAGGGACAGCCAATGGGGGTGCTTGCCAACAATCCGTATCATCTATCCGGCGCTATTGATTCTGAGGCTGCAGATAAAAGCGCCAGATTTTTGAAATTATGCGACGCGTTTGATATCCCCATACTGAGTCTGATGGATTGCCCCGGACTGATGGTGGGACCCGAAGCTGAGGCCACAGCACTTGTTCGTCACTCTGCGCGAATGTTTAACATCGGAGCTAATACAACTACACCTAAGTTCGGAGTGGTTATCCGCAAGGCCTATGGCCTAGGTATACAAGCGATGTGCGGTGGTAGTTCGTCCTTAGGTTTACTCACCGTGGGCTGGCCGACAGCAGAATTCGCGGCGATGAACATTGAGGGTAGCATCAAGCTGGGATTCCGAGACGAACTGATGGCCATAGAAGATCCGGAGGAGAGACTAAAAGTTTTTAACGCGAAGGTTGCGGAAGCGTATGAGCAGGCTAAGGCCGTTAATGCTGCGGCGGGGGGTGGATTAGATGATGTCATTGACCCTGCCGAGACAAGATCATGGATCGTAGAAGGGTTAAAAAAGGTACCCCCGGTGCCGCAAAGAAGCGAGAAAAAGCACGCGTTCGTTGATACCTGGTAATGCAGAGAATGCTTGCAAAAGGATGCGCGAACCGAATGAGATCGCTCTCGGCCATCCATGGTCTCTGCGACCGGTCAACGTGTTGGCTACCCGCGTCGTACCGGCGCATGTTCAGCAGTCACAGCCGCTAAAAACAAAAAAAGGGCCACCTCGCGGCGACCCTTTTCTGTTTTTGGTGGAGGCGGCGGGAGTTTGAGTCTTCGCTATTGCTCGACAGACCTCCGCTTCGCTCCGGCCACCCGCGCCGTATCGGCGCGTGTTCAGTCTTTCACCAGTTCCAATAAATGCAATAGGGGTGACCCCTTCGGATCACCCCTTTTTCATTTGGTGGAGGCGGCGGGAACTGTACTTAGACTATAAGCAATTGATTAATATAGGTTTAATGGGTTTATAAAACTGCTTTTGTTACATGCTTTGTTACTTAAAAAAGGAGCATCTGCACATTTTTTATGTGTTCAAGATAAATAGCCAAAATAGTTTATAGAGTCAGTGCCGTGGTGTATTTTTTCTGGCAGAAAATAACATGTGTTGTTGATGTGCGAAGAATGTCTAGCCGAAACCTGTGCGATGCTGCAAAGACGTTACACGGACGTGAAACACGCGCTATTCGCGCTAAACGTCAGCAGGCACTTGTGAATGGAAGCTACTCGAGCGTATGGGCAAGGGGGTTGGAATTATGTCAGGTGAGAGTGAATTACCTGTGCTGGGGGTCGGTGGTTCTAATTATTTTTCCAGTGCTTTGTCAGTGCGCCGCCCAAGTGCTCAATCATAAAGTCCCTGAATACCCTTATTCGCTCCCGGTTACGCAAGTCCGGATGGCTGAGCAGCCACACCCCTAGGTCAAATTGATGCAGCGACGGTGATAACGCCTGCAATTGGTGCGTTTTCGGGAGTCGCAGCGGAGATAACAAGCTTACACCCATACCCGCATTTACTGCTTCAAACAGCTCATTGTAACTGCTGGTCCGCAACACGATTCGCGCGTTGGGTATTTCCCGTTTCAGTACAGGTTCCATATTCAGCAAACTGTCGTCAGCGTGCCACACCAGCCAATCATATTCAGCTAGGTTCCGCGTTCCCGCCCGTTCTAGGTAGGCACGATTACCGAATATATTAATGGGGAGTTGACCAAGCTTGCGGGCGACCAACGCTTCCGGCGGATCATTTGTCAGACGGATGGCGACATCGGCCTCCATCCGAGCTATTTCGCTACGCTCACCGCCT
>JAACDF010000146.1 GCA_009937065.1 Gammaproteobacteria bacterium
CCCTGTACGTCATTGGTGATCCGGGCTGGATTACCGGTCAGAGCTACTTGATTGCCGCGCCCTTAGTGCAAGGCATGACGACCGTCATCGCTGAAGGGTCTCCACTCTTCCCTCACGCGGGCCGGTTCTCGTCAATTATCGAGCGTTACAACGTCACCCTGTTTAAGGCTGGCTCAACGTTCCTCAAGGCAGTCATGACAGACCCAGCAAGCGCACGGGAAATGGCTGACTTTGACATGTCTACACTGCGCGCAGGTACATTCTGTGCCGAGCCGGTATCGCCAGCGGTCCAGCAATTTGCCATGGACAACATCTGCAAGCACTACATCAACTCCTACTGGGCAACCGAGCATGGTGGCATCGTGTTTAGTTGCCCCTGGGGTGGCTACAAACCCCTTGTGGCCGATGCAAAGACATGGCCACTCCCCTGGGTGCAAGCTGAGGTACGCATAGCTGAAACAACCGCTGATGATGGCACCGTGACGAATTGGCGAACGGCTGAGTCGGGTGAGAAAGGCGAGCTGGTTATTACACAGCCCTACCCTTATCTAGCGCGCACACTTTGGGGCGATGCTGAGAATCTATTTAGCGATAGCTGGCGCGGGGACATCGATCGCTTCAGCGAGGTCTACTTCAATCGCTGGGGCGGTGAACTTGCCTACACGCAGGGAGACTATGCGCGGCAGCACGACGATGGTGCATTTACTTTGCACGGCCGTTCGGATGACGTGATCAACGTATCGGGGCACCGAATCGGTACAGAAGAAATTGAGGGCGCAATTTTGCGCGACAAGACCCTGCGGGAAGACTCTCCAGTGGGTAACGTCGTAGTCGTCGGTGCTCCACATGATGAAAAAGGCGAGACACCCGTTGCATTCCTTGTGGCGGCAGCAGGCCGCAAGCTTTCCGATGATGATTTATCGCGGCTGCAGTCGCTGGTGCGATCTGAGAAAGGAGCCACCGCGGTCCCTTCGGACTTCCTCGTTGTATCCGCTTTCCCAGAGACACGCTCCGGAAAATACATGCGGCGCACGCTTCGCTCTATCTTGCTCGATCAACCCTTGGGTGATATCTCAACACTTAAAAATCCTGAGTCAGTTGAAGAAATCCGTGCAGCGGTAGCGCAGTGGAAGGACTTTGGTCGTTTGACTGAGGCACGACGGGTCGTACAGACCTGGCGTTACCTTCGTGTCGAAACTCATGAAATTGCTCCCGGTCGCTTGGTGGCACTGGTCGTGATTAGTAGTCCGCCAGTCAATGCATTGAGTGAGCGAACCCTAGACGAGCTGCACACTGCGCTTACACAGCTGGCACACCAGGACGACCTATCGGCTATGGTCGTTACAGGTGCCCGGAATACCTTTGTTGCGGGTGCGGACGTAAAAGAGCTGCTGAAAATTGGTGAGAAAGGCGACTTGGAGTCTGCTCAAACCTTACCGAATGCGGCTCAAACGGCTTTCGCCACACTCGAGAATCTCGATATTCCCATCATTGCTGCCGTCAACGGACCCGCACTTGGTGGCGGTAACGAGTTGGTACTCGCCTGCTCGCACGTCATTGCAGCCAAGCATGCCGAGTTCGGCCAACCAGAGATCAATCTAAACCTCCTTCCGGGCTATGGCGGCACGCAGCGACTAACTCGCAAGCTCTATGAGGCGCATGGTGTAGATGGTGCGGCACAAGCACTGCGAATGATGCTCGATGGTCGCACGATCAATGCGGATACAGCGCTTAAGATTGGCCTCATCGATGACATTGTGACAACCGAAGGGCTCTCGACCGTCGAAGCAGCCATGGCCGCCCTTAGAGACCATTTCGCTGGTGGCGACGCACTAAAAGTTTCTATGGCTCGTCGTAAGAAGCTTAAAGACCAGCGAGATCAGTCAGTGGCAATCGACGAATCACTCTTGAATCATCCGGGTGTTGCGCTAGCGCTTCGTCAGATTCGTGCCAGTGGCCGCAACAAGCCGGTCGACTTTGTTATCGATGCGATGCTCACCGGTGCTCGCGATGGTCAGGCCGCAGGTCTTCGACGCGAAGCTGAATTGTTTGCGCAAGGTGTGTGTGATCCGGAGTGCGGTCCCGATGGCATCTCTGCATTTCTCGAGAAGCGAAGTGCACCACTGCCGCCCAAACCGAAGGACGTTCAGCCTGATGCCTCGGCGGAAGAGCGTGCAGCGCTTATCGACGACGGCAAGCTACTACCCATGGGAGCGAGCTTCTTCCCCGGTATTACCCCAGTACCTGAGTACCAGCTCGGCTATGGCGTGATGCGATCACACGAGGACGGCAGTCCGCTGCATGGCGATCCGGCGATTGCGGAGAAAGAGCTCGTATTCCCCACACCCACGCCAGAGCCTAACGAGGCACTGGTCTATGTTCTCGCCTCCGAGATGAACTTCAACGACATCTGGGCAATCACCGGCATTCCAGTCTCACCCTTCGATGCGCGTGATGCCGACGTGCAGGTAACGGGATCGGGCGGTGTCGGAATGGTAGCGCAGTTAGGACAGGACTTAGTCCGTGAGGGGCGTCTGTCCGTTGGCGATATTGTGAGTATCTACTCGGGTCAGAGCGAATTGATGTCGGCTGATCAGCGCTTGGATCCCATGGCTGCAGATTTCCGTATTCAGGGCTATGAACGCAACGACGGCAGTCACGCCCAGTTCCTGACAGTCCAGGGACCTCAGCTACATGCAAAACTGCCCGGATTAAGCATCGAAGAAGCCTGCTCATACGGCCTGACGATGGGCACTATCCACCGTGCGCTTTACAAGACCCTTGCTATCGAGCCAGGAAAGCGCCTATTTGTTGAAGGTGCGTCAACGGGAACGGGTTACGACTGTCTGCGAAGTGCGCTTTCATCCAGCTGTGCCGCGTTGGGCATGGTATCAAGTGACAGTCGTGGTGAGCGTGTCGAGGCTGTTGGCGGGCACGCGATCAATCGTAAAGACGATCGATGGGCCGATATTTTCACCGCGGTTCCCGATGACCCCAGCGAATGGGCTGCATGGGAAGCGGCTGGTGAATCATTTGTTGAAGAGGCTGAGAAGAAAGTGGGCGGTCAAATCGACTACTCGGTTTCCCATGCCGGAGAAACGGCTTTCCCACGATCGTTCCAGCTTCTTGGTAAAGATGGTGTGCTCACCTTCTATGGTGCGTCGTCGGGATATCGCTTCACCTTCATGGGTAAAGCCGGTGCATCAACACCTGCAGAACAGTTCTCAAAAGCCCGTTTACGCGCCGGTCAATCATTGCTCGTCATCTATGGCCCCGGTGCCGAGGACGGGATTGTCGATCCCGTTGCCATCGAGGCTATCGAAGTGGGTTGCCAGCGCGGCGCACAGGTGGCGGTTCTGGTAGATACTGTTTCCCAGCGAGAGTTCGTTAGCTCGCTTGGATTTGGCGCCCAGATGAAGGGTGTGGTGAGTATCGAGGAAATCGAGCGCCGTCTGGGTGATGATTTTGATCCGCCCGGACCGTTCCAGCAGATGCCAAATCCGTTTACAGAGTCAGCGGCATTCAAGGAATCCGTGCGGGCCTTCTCGGATCGAACACTCAAGCCTATCGGCTCTGCGATTGCGCCTCTGTTGCGCAACACGCTCGATAAGCGCGGACTTCCCGATGTGGTGTTTGAGCGCGCAGGGCGTGACGGTCTAGCACTTGCCACATCACTGGTGAAACCGAACGTAGGCAAGATCGTCTATTCAGAGGACCTCAAGGGTTCACGCTTTAGTTTCTACGCTCCTCAGGTATGGATGCGTCAGCGTCGAATTTTGATGCCAACCGCAGAAATTCGCGGCACGCACCTCAATACCTCACGCGAATTTGCGGAGATGCAAGAGCGGATTGCGGCGGGTCACATCAATATTCTTCCACCCACGATTATCTCGATGGAAGACGTGCCCGAAGCACACCAGGCAATGTGGGAGAACCGTCATGCGGGCGCTAACTATGTCGCTATGCATGCGTTACCCCGCACCAATCTCAAGTCACGTGACGAGTTGTACCGCGCTTGGGCTATCCGCGACGCAATGGAACGTGGCGAAACACTCACAAAAGTAGAAACAGGATCAGCAGGAGCACTCCGATGAATGATATGAGTGATATCCCCCAGGGTCTGCTAACGCAGTCCATCTCTGGACGTCGACTCGACAACAAATGCATCATCCTGACCGGTGCCGCCGGCTCCATTGGTAGTTATATCACCCGCCAGTTACTCCGAGAGGGTGCGCGGGTCATGCTGACGGGTCGGGATCAGGGCAAACTTGATGACTTCATGAGTGACCTAGTCGACGAAGGCTTCGAGGAAAGCTTCATGGTCAGCGCCACTGGTGATTGCGCTGATCCAGAGGTGTGTCGACAGATCGTGGCAACAACTGTGGCGGCCTTTGGTCCGATCGATGTGCTAGTGAACAACGCTGGTGCTGCAGGACCCAAGTTTACTCTGCGCGACATTCCCTTTACCAAGGCGGAGCAACGCGCGGCGGATTCAGATCAGACCATGTTCGATTCTGCAATGAATCTCCTCGGTGCCCCTTGGAATATGGCGCGTGCGGCAGCACCGCATATGTCTGCAGGTGGCAGCATCGTCAATGTATCGACAATCTTCTCAAGAACACACTACTACGGCCGTATTCCCTACGTAGTGCCCAAGTCGGGACTGAATGCACTGGGCAAGGGTCTTGCGCTCGAGCTGGGCGAGAAGCAAGGCATTAGAGTCAACACCTTATTCCCTGGTCCTATCGAATCAGAGCGCATCGAAAGCGTTTTTGCACGCATGGACGAGCTTCAGGGCGTCGAACCGGGCAGTACCGGTAGAGAGTTCCGCGATCTGATGATTACAACACGCACATCCGATGGTGGGTTGGAGTACAAGTATCCTACGCCAACTGACGTGGCATCGGGCATTGTCTGGCTCGCGTCTGATGAGTCATCCGCACTCTCCGGACACCACATTGAAGTCACAAATGGCATGCAGGTCCCGGCACAAAGTCGTTCACAGCTCGTATCCTGGCCTGATAAGCGTCTCGAGGATCTCTCGGGTCAAGTGGTGCTCATTCTGGGTGGCGATGACTATCAAGAAGCGGTTACGTTTGCTGAACGCCAGATTCAAAGTGGCGCGCGTGTCATGTTGGCCTTCAGAAATCTGAATACGGTCGGTCATGCCCGTTCACTGCTACAGGCACGTAACCTAGAGGACGTTCAGCTGTCACATCTCGACCCCTTACGCAGGGAGTCGGTGGATCGCTCTATGCAACTGATGTCGGATCATTTCGGCCGTTTAGATGGCGTTATTCTTCTTCCCCAAAAGCCCAACGGTGAATACGGTTATTCCTTATGCACTGCGAACGACGAGGACGTTGCGAACTTCGTTCGAGACGAGGTGGTAGCGCCTGTCGCATTCGCTTCGAGCTTTGCGCGCAACATGGATCGTTTGTTCTCAGAAGGCGAGCCTCCGGCAATCGTGTACGTGACAAACCCGTCTGATCGTCATGGCAATTTGATGAATGAGATTATCCGTGCGTCAGTAGAAGCGCTGATTCGTGGCTGGCGTCACGAGGACGAGACACTGGCAAACGCCGGCGATCTCACTTGGGCTGTTCAACCCAACCAGATGGTTCGCTACGACACCGAAGACGAGGAGGCATTGACCTTCGCCGCAGACTGGGCGGCAACGCTTACCAACCGAGTCCGTAAGATGGATTCAATCAATTTGTGGTTGCCCCGGAGCATCAAACGCTCAACAGGTAAAAGCTCAATGCCCTCTTCTATCTCTCGCGTACTGCCGGGATTGCACAAGGGTCGTACCGCAGTCATTACTGGAGGAAGTCTGGGTATCGGACTTCAACTAGGTCGGTTCCTCGCGATTGCGGGTGCGCGAGTGCTTCTCAGCGCGCGAAGTGAAGGCAAGTTAGCGGAAGCTCGAAATGAGATTGTCGAGGAGCTTCGCAATATTGGTTACCCAAGGCCTGAGAGCCGGGTAACCATACTTGGCGGCATCGATGTTGGCGATCCCGATGCACTCAACCGGCTTCACGACCACGCAGTGGCGGAGCTCGGTCATGTCGACTTCCTAATCAACAACGCCGGTATTTCGGGTGCTGAGGAAATGGTCGTTGATATGACGCGTGCTGACTGGGACCGCACCATGGAGGCCAACCTGATTTCCAACTACTCCTTGATTCGCAAGTTCAGTCCGGCGATGA
>JAACDF010000147.1 GCA_009937065.1 Gammaproteobacteria bacterium
GTTTACAGTTGACTGGCCTGTTACCTTCGTACAGAAAAACCTGAAGCGAAAGGGGACCGATTCTCATAAACGGTTCGAACGCTACCGTCACGCGCTCACTATTCGAGACGCGCTTCGGAAGGGCGCCAGTTGGCAGGATATACGATGGGATTTTGAGCGATACTATCTCGCGCCCAACGCTGCTCGCGCAAATCAGGCACAAGCTGTGCTTGACTACCGCGCCCGGGGAATCTCTTCGATCCCAGCAGCAGTCGTGGATGACGAAGGCAACGCCCTCACGACTGATCTATATTCTACCCTCACGTTGCAGGAAAGCTTGCAACTCAGCTACGCACATATGGCCGAGGATCATTTGAATTCTCTAGAGCCAGCGACACGACGTCTACTTAAGATAGCACTCAATGAAACCACCCTCACTCAGTTCGCCTTCGCCTGTGCCTCTCGCGTTCTCATAGATGAACCGATGACAGTGAAGGAAGCTCTCGCATCCGAGCACGCTGACGAATGGCAAGCCGCCATCGATGAGGAAGTGAACAATTTGATCTTATACAATTGTTTTGAAGTGGTTCCCCGCTCCGAAGCTATGCACCATGGCAAGCTAGTTAAATCGAAGTGGGTCTTTAAGGTGAAGTACGACCGAGACAACAACCCATACCGATTCCGGGCACGGTTGGTCGCCAAAGGTTTCTCTCAGTCCTCCGCTCACGGAGACTTTGATGAGACGTATTCACCCGTTATGGCTTATCCGTCGCTAAGAGCACTTCTTGCTTTAGCCGCAGCCAACGATTATATGATCACAGGTTTCGATATCAAGAACGCGTTCGTTCAACAGCGCATCGATGTCGATCACCTCTACATGGAATCGCCTGACGGCGTTCCCAAGTGGAAAACGACACAAGAGGGACGACCCGCGGCTTTGCATTGCCTAGGCAGCATTTATGGCCTGAAGCAAAGTTCGTATCTCCTCCACTCTCGTTTGTCAGCCTTTTTACAGAAGCACGGTTATGTGCCACTTGTCGGTGACCCCTGCGTATATACGCGGGGTCCGCCAGGACCACAGCAAGAGCTCGTTGCCTGCTGGGTCGATGATATCATCTTCCTCAATCACCGTGACGACCACGCCGGTCGCACAGCCTTTGATTCCCTCATGAAATCAGAATTTAAGATGAGTGAGTGGACGGACGGTGAATCAGATTTCATTTTGAATATTCGCATTGATCGAGATTGGGAGGCCGGGACAGTTAAAATCTCTCAGCCAGCCGCCATAAGCAAATTGGCAGCAAAATTCCATCTTGACGATATCAAAACGACAGGTGCGCCTCTCATACCCATGAGACCCGACCTTCATCTCCAGAAAGCGGTGGGAGATAAAATTATCAACCGCGATGTATTCGATTACGCCTCAGTAGTTGGATCATTACTCTATCTCAGTCTCACATGCCGCCCCGACATTAGCGTAGCCACTGGAATTCTATCCAGGTTCATGGCGTGTCCGGGACAAGAGCATTGTGATGCAGCAAAGCAGGTAGTGTCATATCTGTACGGCACGAAGGACCTCGGCATCATTTATCGTCGAGGATCAGCCAAATCTATCCCCGTAGCCTATGGCCGCGCGGAGAAGAGTAAGTTGCTAAAACGGCAGGACGCAGCCCGCGCCTCTACCGAACTTCAAACCTACGCCGACGCAGACTTTGCTGGCGACGTGACCACTCGGCGCTCGACGTCGGGATACTGTCTCCTCCTTCATTCTGGAGTCATTCAATGGTCTAGCCGCCTACAGAGCACGTGCAGCCTTAGCACGGCCGAAGCCGAGACGGTAGCCTCAACCGAAGCGGCAAAGCAAATAATACACTATCGACTCTTTTTACGTGAACTCGGACGCAAACAGGATGGTCCTTCTATCTTATTCGAGGACAACCAGGCTGCTATCTCTATGGCAGAATCCCCTGAGTTGAGCGCACGAACAAAACATTACCAGATAAAGGTTAAGTTTCTCCGCGACATCCGCGCCCGTGGTATTTTCCAGTACCAGCATGTCTCGACGCACGATCAGCTCGCAGACGCGCCCACAAAACCCCTTCCACGCGA
>JAACDF010000148.1 GCA_009937065.1 Gammaproteobacteria bacterium
AGCGGGTGATTTCGGTTTAAGATTTCAGAAAGGCAAACCCGAGTATCGAACAAAAACAAAGGTGCCATTATGAACTCACACAAGCAGAGCGAAATCCCCACGGTAGATTGGCTTGATCTCAAAGCTGATCGCGATAAGTTCATGGATGACTTGCGGTACGCACTCTCGGAATGCGGATTTCTAGTGCTCAAAAACGCACCTGGATTGGAGGATGCGTTTCAGCAAGAGGCTTTCCGAGAGGTTCGGCAGTTCTTTGATGCGCCTATGGACGTTAAGAAAACAGCTCATATATCGAATACCCCATATTTCCGAGGTTACACGCTGCCAACTCCGGCGGATCGTGGTCATGGCCAAGTCATAGAAAATTTCCAATACGGGTTTGAGCAAGAGCCCGTTTGTGCCCACGATGATGATTCTCAGCCGATATATAAACGGCTTTTTGTCGGTCCGAATACGTGGCCGAAGACAGATGAAATGCCTGATTTCAAACCTGTGATTGAGCGTTTAACGCATACTTATCATGAGCTGACGCACCAACTGGGAGAACTCATCGTTGAATCACTGGGTGAAGATCCAGCTGAGTTTCGGTATTACTTTGATCGCGATGAGCCCTACCTTGCCGCGAGTTTGAATCATAACTACAGCCTCGATGTCTTTTCGGATGATGCGAAATCAATGGTTCGAGATTCGTATGCTAATTTTGATGCCGAGAACGTCGGTGCACACATTGACGGCCCTCCCTTTGTAGCCCTACTCATCAATGATCGCCCCGGATTGCAGGTGGTTGCGGGGGAAGGAGACTGGGTGAACGCTCCCGTGACCTGTCGAACGGCGCCGGGTGACTACAATGTGCCAGTGATCCCCGGGTCGGTAATCGTCAATAGCGGCGGTACGCTGATGCACTTGAGTGAGGGCCGGTATTCAGCAACCTTGCACCGCGTGAATACCTTACTGATTCCAGAGGGTGAGACACGTGTCTCAATGCCCTATTTTTTACTGCCAAAAATGGAGGGAGATTTGGTGCCCTTTGGGAAGAAGGCTGCAGAAAAGACAGGCGCTTCGGGTTATGAAGCCGGTCGAGACAGGGGCGCTAATGCCTGTGTTAACCGGATGGGCACATTTCCACAGGTCACTCGTCGCTGGTGGGTGGACGAATTCAAGGCGCTTAGCGAGCAGCAGCGCCGGGAAGTAGAGGCAGAGACGCAGGCCGCATTCAAGCTCGCAGCGGAACGAGGCAAGCGCTATGTGGAGCGCGCATGAATCCCTTGACGCACAGCTACTACAGTGGGGCATCTGACGCCCAAATTATCTACGAAACAATCGGTAGCTACTTCGACAAAATAGCTGATTTGCATAGCACAAATCCCGCGCTTGTCGTTCGATATCAGGGCATTCACTGGACCTATGGTGAGCTTCAGGCTCGGGTCAACCGACTCGCTATGGGACTGATTCATCTCGGTGTTGAACCGGGAGATCGCGTAGGAATTTGGGGTCCAAACAGCAGTGAGTGGGTGTTGGTTCAACTTGCGACTGCCAAGATTGGCGCCATCATGGTGTGCATCAATCCGGCGTATCGCCTGTACGAGCTCCAGTACGCACTGAACAAGGTCGAGTGTAAGACCTTGATTACGGATGTCAGTTTCAAAACCAGCGATTACCTGGGAATGATAAACACTCTGGCCCCCGAATTGGAGAGCAGTCACCCGGGACAGTTGAAGGCAGAAAAACTGCCTTATTTAAAACACGTTATTCGGATGGGTTCTGATACCACGCTAGGGATGTATAACTTTGATGAGGTTTGTGCGGCTGGGACAGTCCACGATAAGGACGTCATGGACGCTCTGCAGGCTCGGTTACAGCCGGACGATGCGATCAACATTCAGTTCACGAGCGGTACGACAGGCAATCCAAAGGGCGCGACGCTATCGCACTGCAACATACTGAATAACGGTTTTCTAACTGGATTGGCGATGCAATTAGGTCCGGAAGACAAGCTGTGCATTCCGGTACCGCTGTACCATTGTTTTGGCATGGTGCTGTCGGTTCTGGCATGCATTTCTCACGGTGCCACCATGGTATTTCCCGGTCCTTCTTTTGATCCCGAGGAGACGCTCAAATCTATTGAAGCCGAGGGCTGCACTGCACTGCATGGGGTGCCAACCATGTTTATCACAGAACTCGATCATCCACGGTTTTCAGCTTTTGATCTGTCGAGTTTGCGTACCGGAATTATGGCTGGTGCACCTTGTCCGGTAGAGGTGATGAAGCGCGTGCTCTCCGAGATGCACATGGAGGATATTCTGATCGCCTACGGTCAAACGGAGCTCAGCCCAATCAACAACATGACCTTGCCAAATGACACATTGGAGCGACGAACGGAGACTGTTGGTCGCGCCATGCCTTGGGTAGAAATTAAGGTTATCGATGAGGAAGGGTGCGTGGTTCCGGTGGGCGAGAAAGGCGAAATCTGCACGCGCGGTTACTCGGTCATGCAAGGTTACTGGAACGACGAGGAGCGGACATTAGAGACGATCGACCGCGCGGGTTGGTTGCACTCGGGTGATATTGCGACCATGGACCAGGCGGGCTACGTTCGCATCGTTGGTCGCATCAAGGACATGATAATCCGAGGCGGTGAAAACATTTATCCGCGTGAAGTCGAAGAGTTTTTATACCAGCATCCCGCCATTTCCGAGGTTCAGGTATTTGGTGTGCCCAATGAAAAAATGGGAGAAGAGGTTTGCGCGTGGATTCAGCTCAATGAGGGGTTCGAGCTGTCGGATGAGGACGTCAAAGCGTACTGCCGCGACCAGATTACCCACTTCAAAATTCCACGCCACATTGAGTTCGTCACTGAGTATCCGATGACTGTGACGGGGAAGATTCAAAAATACGTCATGCGCGATGAAATGCTCAAGCAACTTGCCAGTTGACATCGTAACCTGAGCTTAAGTGCCGCAGCCTGAACGGCTAATCGCGAAAGGCCCACGATTGCATGGCATCAGCTATTGCGTCGAAAAGAGGGGACGCCCAAGCCTCACCCTTCTCAATACTGCCTGCTTTCTCAACAATATCTATGGCTCGGGCGACCTCAATGATGGTGACTTCAGGCCCGTATTCAGCGGCGCGCTCAATCAGAGGATGCCACGCGGCCGAGGAGCCCTCTTCGTTCGATAGTCCGCCTCGTACCCGAGCACCTCGGTTTCCGAGTTCCACCGCCTCATAAAACGGGGCCATGTACCTCTGCAAGTGTGCTTCCCATTTATGGTTTCGGTCATTGGTACCTGTCACTAGCATTTGAGCACCCGGCATTGGGTTTTGTGCATTAGGAATGTGAGCATCTGCAGTTAGTAGGATGGTTTGAACATTGGTGTTTCCTTTATGTACACCAGCAATAAAGTGCTCGAACGCTTGAAACCCCGGAAGATCTTCGCCGTACTGGGTGATAGAGGGGGTCAGTACAAAAAATCCTCTTGCCTCGAGACGTCGCGCGAGCGCACGTTGGGTGATGCGGTTCCACTGTTTACCAATATACCTGTCCTTAACCATCGCCCCTGGCTGCATGGCGGACGGGTCGGTGTATTGCATGGGCAAGATCGCTATGGGTTTTTCGGTATGGATGTGAATACCCGCAACATCAGCATGGGTCCAGTTCTCTCCGGTGTAGTTAAAGCGAACCTGATAAAGCCCGGAGCCTTTTTCGAAGGTAAACGAACGATCGGCATCCATGAATGACGATGTTGTCGCTGCACGAATCGGCAAAGCGATCACCGAAGCGGTAAGTAACAGGCCGAAGACGAGTTGCTTATGAATAAGCATCATGGAGTATCGATCCGATAAACCCGGCGTGCGACGCCCGAAAACAGCAGGTCTTTTTCTTCTTCCGAAAAATCCAATGTCATCTTCTTTAGACCATTCCATAACACCCGATAACCGATTGAAAGCCGATCTACCGGAAAGTTACTTTCGAACATGCACCGCTCGACACCAAAGCAGGCTATGGCATGTTCGTAGTAACGCGCTTGTGCTTCCACAAACTCGTCTGATGACGGGGGCTTCGCGCGCTCATGCCATCCAAACCCGTTATCGGGCATGGCAAGGCCTCCCAATTTTGCAAAGACGTTGGGACATTCTGCGACGCGTTCAATGTCCTCTCTCCATTGTTCGTAGATGGCGTCTTTTTGTTGCGCAAATTCGCCGACGCCCAAAGGTGTCCCAAAGTGATCAAGAATCATGGTTGTCGTAGGCACGGCTAAGGCGAGTTCGACAAAATCACTGATCTGAAAATGGTAGAGCCAGGTGTCATAAGTAAGACCTCGCTCGCCAAGTCGCGCCACTCCCGATCGAAAGGCGTCATTGGACATGAGGTCCCTATCTGCACCACCTGGGATAGCGAGGCCTGCTATGTCCCCAGCAGATGCACCCGCATGCCGAATGCCTCGAAATAGGCCCTCGGCGGCTTCCTCGTGGGCATCAAGCACCTCATCGAGCTGTTCAAACCGGAGGTCAGCGTGGGCGACGATACCGGCAATCTGTGTCGGTGCTTTTCGCTCGCGCGCAACTTTTGCCGCTTGCGCTACAAATTCGGTTTCACCCACACACCGTAGAAAATCGGCCCCGTCTCTTCGGTAGGCTGCACCGCATTCCATAAACACGGTTTGGCTAACCGCATGGCCATCCAATGTGTCGGCTAACAAGTTGTCAATGTTGTAACCCATCGAAGCCTGGGGCCAGAGGTGATGATGAGGGTCCACGATGTCGCGTGTGGGATCGATAACCGGTTCAGATTCTTGTTCGAGCCATTCATTGTTATTGAACATGGCCTGCCTCATTGTTGTGTGAGCATGGTTGAAGATTACCGTGCCGTTGGTGTTGTTTGGAATGTTTTGTTATGCGCTCATGTGAAATAGGCACGGTCTTTGCAACACTCACATAGAAGCAGTGAATTCGTTTTCCATCGCGTGAGATTTAGTAGTGAGTTGTGACAGTTTGGATCAACAGTTCCTTGAGACGTTTATTCAACAAGAGGGACTGAATGACATCTTTAGGCGCAATGTCACTGAGTATTTCAATGCCTATGCACATCGGCTGGCTCAACTAGCCGAAGCGAGTTCGCGCCCGATTATTGTTGGGCTAAACGGTGCGCAGGGCTCAGGGAAATCAACGTTAAGTCAGTATCTAAGCCAAATGATGCCAATGCACCTCGGCGTGGACTGTCATATTCTCTCTATTGATGATTTTTATTTATCCAAGGCCAAACGAAAAAGATTAGCGGCTTCGGTTCACCCACTTTTGGCCATTAGAGGTGTTCCGGGAACCCATGATGTCCCTCGGCTTTTGGACGCTTTAGCGGGTTTTATTGAGCCTGCGGTTCAGTCGGTGACGGTGCCTATTTTCGACAAACTCAAAGATGATCGCACCAGAAGGGTGCATAAGATCCAAAAGAGTGCGAAGCCCACGATTGTTTTGTTCGAAGGGTGGTGTGTTGGCATTCCAGCGCAACGCCAACCTGCGCTTTCTGTGCCCGCGAGTAGCTTCGAATTTTCCAACGACAATAACGGTGTCTGGCGATCGTATGTGAATGAGCGTCTGGGAACAGACTATGTTGATGTTTTCAAGTTGCTCGATCGTTTGAGTATGTTGAAGCCACCGTGTTTTGAGGCTGTTTATGACTGGCGCGTTGATCAGGAAATTCGATTAGTAGCTCGACGCCGTCGAGAGTCTAGGAGCGAGTCAATTCGAGGTATGTCCGTCAAGGAAGTAGGAGAATTCGTCGAGAACTTCCGTCGTCTCACCTGTCATGCACTGGAAGTACTTCCAGGTATCGCAAACGAGACCTGGGAGTTACAAGCTGACCGCTTGGTGCTCGAAGAACGACTGCAATTGTGAGTGAACTCCCGGTCATTTTTACCGATCTCGACGGAACGCTATTGGATCACGATACCTACAGCGCCGAGGAGGCGCGATCCGTCCTTGAAAAGGTGACGGCACAGGGCATTCCGGTCATCCCCGCAACGAGTAAGACCTACAGTGAGGTAGTTGAGTTTCGCAGTTCAATGAACCTGACGCATGCGTTTATCGTCGAGAATGGCGCAGCTCTGTATGTGCCGATTGATACCGATATTCGCTGTCCGATGGGCAGTAAATTATTTGAGGGCTACTGGGTACGCGAATTCGGTGTGAAGCGACAGGCGCTCTGCGATGTGCTGGAAGCGCTCGATATGAATGGCACCTATCAGTTCAAGTCACTGACTGATATGCGGACTTCAGAAGTCGCTGAGATTACAGGCTTGGATTTGGCATCGGCGCAGCGCGCACAGCAGCGTCTCTATTCGGAAACGCTGGATTGGCGCGATAGCGAAGAGGCATTGACCATATTTTCAGACCTGCTCACGGGCATAGGGTTCTCGGTTTCTCAAGGTGGGCGTTTCGTTCATCTCTTGGGACCCAATAATAAAGGCATCACCGCGCAGTGGTTCCAAGCGCTTTTGAAACGCGAGTTGACGCCCGATGTGGCGTCAATCGCAGCGGGTGATGCACCCAACGATCGCGAGCTTTTAGAGATGGCGGACTATGCACTTTTGATGCGAAACGCGCGCGGTAAACCGCTCGAGTTGCAGCGCTCGGGTCCGACGTGGCTATCAGACAGTGCGGGTCCAATTGCTTGGGCAAAGGGCATATCAGACATATTAACGAGTATGGGGTGGGACATTTAATGGCTGATTTTTATCAAACGCCGTATATATCGACGTTGCACAATTTGCGTAATAGTGCGGTCGAGGAAATAGAGGCTGAATTAGTTAATTTCTCGAGTACACGGCCTTTGGGCTTAATTTTGCCGTCCTTGTATTCGGAACTTGAGACGCCTGCGATGCCCAATATCCGGAAAGAACTCAAGAAGGTGCCTTACCTTTCTCAGATCGTTGTTGGCTTGGACCGTGCAGATGAGAGTGATTTCATATCTGCCTTGCGATTTTTCTCTGAGCTTCCGCAGCAACACCGTGTCATGTGGCATGACGGCCCGCGCTTGAGAGCAATCCACTCGGAGTTGGCAACGAGAGGCCTGGCGCCGCATGAGCCCGGGAAAGGACGCAACGTCTGGTATTGCATGGGCTATATACTGGCAACCTCGCGAGTCGATGCCGTGGCTCTCCACGACTGTGACATTCTCACGTATGACCGTAGCCTGCTGGCTCGCTTAATTTACCCTGTAGCACATCCGCAATTTTCGTTTGAATTTTGTAAGGGCTATTACGCGCGCGTTGCCGATAACAAACTTAATGGCCGCGCCTGCCGGCTGTTGGTCGGGCCGCTGATTCATGCGACAAAGCGTGTCCTCGGTGAAAACGATTTTCTGAACTATCTGGATAGCTTTCGGTATTTACTTGCCGGCGAATTCTCCTTTAGGCGTGATCTGTTAAACGATATGCGAGTTCCCAGTGATTGGGGGTTAGAAATGGGCGTGGCATCCGAGATATATCGAAACAATAGCGCCAATCGCATTTGCCAGGTCGAACTTACCGACTACTACGACCACAAGCACCAGGATCTGTCAGCGAATGATGCACAGCGGGGGCTATCGCGAATGTCGCTCGACATTACCAAGTCGCTAATTCGTAAATTGGCCATACAAGGTGAGGTCTTTAATCAAGAAACCTTCCGCACACTCAAGGCGACGTATTACCGCGTTGCACTCGATTACGTGGAAAGTTTCCGACGTGACGCAATGATGAACGGCCTAGATTTTGATACTCACGCGGAGGAACAAGCCGTTGAGCTTTTTGCAATCAACATTCTCGAAGCAGGTAAACAATTTCTAGAGCGTCCGCTGGACGCTCCATTCATGCCGACATGGTCCCGAGTTGTCAGCGCTGTACCCGACATCTACGAGCGTTTGGTGCAGGCAGTTGAGGAGGATCACAAAGAATTTTCAGCACGGGGGCGCTGGTGATTGGTCAGAGAGAGAGAATTCATTTTTTAACGGCTCAGTTGTACCGAACTGTTGTAAGGGACGGACAGATTAATACGATTGTTGACGACCTGATTGACGCTGTCGGTGTGTCAACAGCCCCGAGCCAGTCGGAGCTGGCTCATCCAGGTAGTCTCTGGTCTCAACGCGACGTGGCGCTAATAACCTATGGCGACTCAATCACTGATGACCGCGCGAAACCACTTAGTGTACTTCGTGACTTTTGTGAAACGTGGTTGGGAAGCTGTGTTACCTGGGTTCACATTTTGCCCTTCTTTCCCTGGACGTCGGATGATGGCTTTTCCGTACTCGACTACTCGTCGGTGAATCAAGCACTCGGTGATTGGGACGATATCAGCGCCGTCGCAACCGATTATAAGTTGATGTCTGATTTGGTGCTTAATCATTGCTCAAGTCGGTCTGCTTGGTTCGAGAACTTCAAGCAGGGTATTGAACCGGGGCGAGGTTATTTCTTTACCAAAGAGCCGTCTTTTGATGTTTCAAGAGTCGTTAGACCGCGCACCTCCGACTTGACGATGCCAGTTCCAACATCAGAGGGAGAGCAGCAGGTCTGGTGCACCTTCAGTCACGATCAGGTGGATTTCGATTTTTCAAATCCCGATGTCCTGATGGAATTTGCACGAATAATTCGGCTATACCTTGATCATGGCGTTCGTATCTTCAGGCTCGATGCCGTCGCCTTTACCTGGAAGCGGTCGGGAACAACTTGCATCAATTTGCCGGAGGCCCACGATCTAGTTCGGTTGCTGCGCGCCTTAGTCGAGTGGGTGCAACCTGATGCCATTATTATCACGGAGACCAACGTCCCCAATATTGAAAACCTGGCCTACTTTGGGCAGCGTGATGAAGCTCACTGCATTTATAACTTTGCGCTTCCCCCGTTACTGATTCACACCATGGTCGAGGCTGACAGCTCCAGGATAACGCGCTGGTTGATGAGTATGCCTCCCGCCATTCTTGGCACGACCTACTTCAACTTTCTCGCATCTCATGACGGCATTGGTCTGCGACCTGTCGAGGGTTTGCTCAGCGAGGGCGAGTTGGACTCGATGATTGACCACCTTCAAAAAAATGGTGCATTGCTGTCATGGCGTGAGCATGCTGATGGAACGAGAACGGTTTATGAAGTGAATGTCTCATTGTTTGACGCATTCAGACAGCCCGGGGAAGCGGTCGATATGACACTTGACCGTATGATCCTTGCCCACGCTATCCTGCTCGGTTTAGAGGGCATACCCGCCATTTACCTTCATAGTTTCGTAGCAACTAACAACGATGTTAAACGTGTGGAGAATACAGGCCACAATCGCGCGATTAATCGTCGTCAATGGGCTTTGACCGAACTAACTGAACAGCTGAGCGATACTGAGACGCATCACGCTCAGTGCCTACGAGCAATCAAGCAACTGATTGGTGTTCGGCAAAAGCAACCAGCATTTCACCCGAATGCCACTCAGTTTACGCTTAACTGTGGGCGGTCAATCTTCGGGTTTTGGCGCCAAAGTCTCGATCGGACGCAAAGTATTTTCTGCCTCTATAACGTGACGCCGGTTAAAACCGCTATCGCAGCCGCGTCGCTGAACCTGGTTGGGAGTGATAGTTGGAGAGATTTGATTAGTGGTGATCCGGTCGATTTGTTTTCAGAGGATCCACACATTGAGCTCGCACCTTATCAGGCTGTTTGGCTGACTAATGCAATGACCTAAAGCACGATTTATCTGACTCTCGACGTCCGCTTCTGAGGAAGAGGGTTCAGCTGGTCTGGGCCGGCACATCTGTGTGATCATCAACAACATGCTTGCGATTGGTTTTTTTGTTGTTGCGCTTATTTATTCTGCGGTTGGTTTCGGCGGCGGCTCAACCTACATCGCTCTCCTGGCTTTAAGCGGCCATCCAGCCGAGGTCATCCCGCTCATTGCGCTACCCTGTAATATCGCGGTGGTCTCCGTGGGCAGCTATCTTGCTGTACATCGCCGAGACTTTGATTGGCGGCTGTCCGTGCCGTTTTTTGTAGCCTCAGTTCCCATGGCATTTGTCGGTGGTCTGATACCTCTGGACGCCACACTCTACTTTTTACTGCTCGGCTTAAGCTTAGCTATCGCTGGTGTGAGCTTAATAGTGCGCACGGCGCCTGACGATGCTGTGACTTCGGGCAAACGTGGCTGGGGGTTGGCAGGTGTCTTGGGGGGAGGGCTTGGTCTTCTGTCGGGCATGGTAGGGATAGGTGGGGGCATCTTTTTAGCACCGATCTTGCATCACCTTCGCTGGGCTTCCAGTAAAACGATTGCCGCCTTATGCAGCTTTTTTATTCTCATCAATTCGTTGAGTGGGCTGGCGGGGCAGATTCTCAAGACGGGCACTGCGTCAGCTATATCCGGACTTCACGATGCTATTCCACTGTTGATTGCAGTCGTCATCGGTGGCGTTATTGGCGGCAGATTCGTGATTGAAGGCGTTGCTAATCAGCGAGTTGCTCAGCTCACAGGTTTATTGGTTTTATTGGTTGGGCTTCGCATTCTTTGGGCTTGGGCCAGTTATATACAAACGTGACGTCACCAGATACGAGAAAACCTGCGTAACGACGACTGCCACAAATTGACGTAAAGTGCCCTCGGTTAAGGTCGGTACGTTTTTGAAGAGCGTTAGTATATTTCCCCAAGAAGGAGAAACCATGAAAGCGGAAGGCTTACCTCAGTCGCAACAAAACGTCTTTGGCGAACCCATTGAGCTCTGTTGTAATGATCCATTGACCGGGTTCTATCGTGACGGCCATTGCAATACGGGCCCCAACGATTTTGGCACCCACACCGTCTGTGCGCTCATGACTGATGAATTTCTCCAGTACTCTGCCGCAGCGGGTAACGACCTAAGCACACCACGACCCGAATTCGGCTTTCCGGGTTTAGTCGCTGGAAATCGTTGGTGTCTTTGTGCCATGCGCTGGGAGCAGGCGCATAGGGCGGGCAAAGCACCTAAACTTTATTTGAAAGCCACCAATCTTGTGACTTTGAGAGCCATTCCACTAGAAATTCTTAAGCCCTATGCACTAGATCTCATCTGAGTGAGAACTAATAACTGTTTTGGAGGATGGTCTACGAAACAGCTCTACTGATACATTCGC
>JAACDF010000149.1 GCA_009937065.1 Gammaproteobacteria bacterium
GAAAGCGGGCGGCAAAGGTTCTATCTTAAATGTATCGAGCTACTTTGGTGGCGAGAAATACGTTGCGGTAGCCTACCCCAACCGGGCAGATTACGCGGTTTCCAAGGCTGGACAGCGGGTACTCGCAGAAATTTTGTCACGCCACTTGGGTCCTGAAATTCAAATCAATGCCCTCGCTCCGGGCCCCGTAGATGGCGCTCGCTTACGCGGCTCTGCCGAGGCACCGGGACTCTTCGACCGCCGCGGATTACTGGTTCTTGAAAACAAGCGTTTAAATGAGGTCCACAAGGCGATTCTTGCGGGCATGTCGACTGATTTTAGCGCCGACAATGCAATGATGCTGGCGAGCAATGCGGTAGATGGCATTGATATCGATGCTTTACCCAAGCCTATCGCACGACTCGTACTGAAAATTCGTGACTCAGGCGGTCTTGGAAACTCATCAAACTACCTCATGCACACGGGTATTGCAGAAAAGCTGATGACGCGACTCGTTCGCGCGGGCATCTTCAACGATGCTCAACGTGAGCAATTCCTTGGCACATTTGTAGACGCGCCTGCGCCCTTCTTCGACTTTGCAGAAACGTCAAAGCAGGCAGAGCAGATTGAAACCGGCATTTTGAACCGTCTTCACCTGCACAAGATGCCGACGGATGAGCAAGTGGGCCTTTCAACGGTATTCCACCTTGCGGACGATATCGTGAGTGGCGAGACCTTCCACCCCTCCGGTGGCTTGAAGTTTGATCGCTCGGTGACCGAGGGTGAGTTGTTATTGCCGCCTAACGAGAGCGAGATTGCGAAACTACAGGGTAAGCGCATCGTTCTGATTGGCGACTCGATGAAAAACGAGCTCACCAACATTGCGAATGGCTTCCTTGCTCAAAACGTTGAGAAGCTATGGGTGCTCACCAAGACTGAAGACGCCGCCAATGCCATGAAGCACAGCGTCGACAATCCCAACGGGATCGATATTGAGTGCCGAGCGATTGGCGATGAACTCGAATCGAGTCTGGATGACATTCTTCGCAATGATGGCGGCTACGACGTCGTGGTCTGTAGCCCATTTGAGCGTTTGCCTCTTAATGCGCTAGCAGCCAATGCAAATGAGCCTTGGGATCGCGTCCTAAGCGACGATGAGTTCAGAAATCTGGTGCATGATCAGCTGACACATCACTTCCGCGTGGCTCGCACCTCTGCATTAGTGCAGAACTGCCAGATCGTATTGATTACGCCTGAAACATCGCTCGCTTCAACTCGTGAGGAGTTTGCTCTGGCCTTGTTCGTTAAGAACTCGCTCCACGCATTCACAGTAACCCTGGGTGTTGAGGGTGAGCGTCTACCGACGGTCCCAGCGATTAATCAGGTTCAGTTGACGCGACGGGCACATACCGAAGAGCCGTCAAATGATCAGGAACTTGCAGAAGAAATGACACGTTTGGTGCATGCAGTGCTTCAATGCTCAGTGCCGGCACCAACGCCGTCTGACAGTCGCTATCTATCGAAGATCTTCCGCGGTAATGCTGTAACGGTGTAGCTCTGGGCAGGGTGATCACCAAAACCGGGGCACTGCCCCGGTTTTTTTTATCTTCCCGTTCTTGTCACTTTCCTTTGCGCGCGTGATCGATACTGAGTAGTCTCGACGAAGGCTGATAAAAAAAGAACAGGCTTATGTCGGACAGTGGTACCACGCTCCCGTTTAGTACGAAATTCCTATACGGGTTTGGTTCGATTGCCTACGGAATTAAAGACAACGCATTCGCCTACTTCCTATTATTTGTTTACGTTCAAGTCTTCGGTCTCGCGCCTGATCTAGCCGGTCTGGCCATCTTGGTCATGTTGATCTTTGATGCCATCTCTGACCCGCTTATTGGCTATATCTCCGATAACACCAAGTCGCGCTGGGGGCGCAGACATCCGTTCATTTACGGCTCCATCATTCCCGTATCCCTGACCTTCTTCCTCATTTGGGATCCACCGAGTGCCGCTTCAGATCAAGTGCTTTTCTGGTATCTGCTAGTAATGGGTATAGGCATCAGAACCACCATTACCCTTTACGAGATCCCAAGTACGGCGCTAGGTCCAGAACTGACTCAAGACTATGTCGAGCGAAGCTCTTTAATTGCGTTCAGGGCCTGGTTTGGTTGGTGGGGCGGACTCACCATGTGGAATCTTCTCTGGGTTTTTGTCGTCTACAGCAGTGCGAATGGAACAGAGGACGCCCGCTACATTCCTGAGACCTGGGTGGTGTACGGCATTGGATGCAGCATTGTGATGGCCATCGCCATACTGGTCACGGGCGTGGGCACACATAAGCATATCCCCCACCTCCACGTACCAGATGCAGGTGAGAAGGAGAACAAGCGCAAGCAGGTAAAAACGATATTGAAAGACATATGGCTGACGCTGAACGTCAGTCGCAACTACCGCATCCTCTTTATCGCTTACATCGTCTGCAAAGCCGCGTCTGGCTTGTTCACTAATCTCACGCTTTTCTACTACAGCTATTACTGGGAGCTCGAGCCCTCCGACATTCTCACCATTGGCTTAAGTTTATTTATCGCACCTGTACTAGGCCTAAAACTCGCGCCCTTGTGCAGTGGCCTATTTGGCAAACGTAATACTGCTATCGGCTTTTTCGCAGCCTCCATGGTAATGGAGAATGCGTTAATTCTGCTCCGAGTTCTGGATCTATTACCTTCCAATGACTCGCCCTTAATACTGGCGTGTGTTCTCGCCTGTCACTTCGCCGCCGTCACCTGCATTATTGTCGCCGGTACCGCCGTGGGATCGATGGTTTTTGATACGGTGGAAGAAGTTGAAACCTCCACGAACAAGCGGATGGAGGGAACACTATTAGCCGCACGGTCTTTCGCCGAGAAGTGCATGGCTGGTGCCGGCGCGTTTTCTGCCGGTCTTATCTTAAGTTTTGCGGCTTGGCCTGAGGACGCCAAGCCTGGTTTGGTATCGCAGGCGACGCTGGACACGGTTGGCATCTACACGGTCATCGCATCTACAGCGCTCTGGTTACTAGGTCTCTTTTTCATCAGTAAAGTTCGTGAAAACAAGGCGGCGCACACCGAGCGCCTGTCGGGGCTCGCCACCAAAGGCGCACAATAAAATCTCGCCGGGCATCGTGGATTTGCTGAAACGTTCGCGACACGATGAAAGCAATACCCACTCCCCTATTGATTAACGTTAGGACACGCTCTTATGAAATCGTTTAAATCCCTGCTCGTTGTCGCCACCTGCTCACTACTTCTGCCCGTTCAGTCTGTTGCCACAGACGTAACCACGAAAATCGATGCTGTCATGCCAAAGGTGGTCGAATGGCGACGCGATTTTCATCAACACCCAGAGCTCAGTAATCAGGAGTTTCGTACCGCAAAAATTGTCGCCGATCACTTACGGTCCCTCGGTATGGAGGTTGAGACTGAGGTCGCTCACACCGGTGTGGTTGGGACGCTGCGCGGGGGCGACGGACCGGTTGTTGCTTTGCGCGCCGATATGGATGGACTGCCTGTTACCGAATTAGTTGACCTCCCGTTTGCTTCAAAAGCACGAGGGGTCTATCAGGGTCGTGAAGTGGGTGTTATGCATGCTTGTGGCCATGACAACCACGTGGCAATTCTGATGGGCGTAGCCGAGGTGCTCGCTGGTTTGGGCGATGAGTTACCTGGCACGGTTAAATTCATATTCCAGCCTGCGGAAGAAGGCACGCCGGACGGTTCAGTTGGCGGGGCTGAGCTTATGCTCATGGAAGGTGCATTTGAGAATCCAAGACCCGATGTGGTTTTTGGGTTACACGTCTTTCCATTCCCAGCAGGCACCATTGCAACACGCCCGGGTGGACTCATGGCTTCATCGGATCGCCATCAAATCACTATCAAGGGCAAACAGACCCACGGAGCAGTACCGTGGGCAGGTGTCGACCCGATCGTGACGGCCAGCCAAGTCGTCCTGGGACTTCAAACCATCGTCTCACGGCAACTAGATGCCACCCTGACGCCCTCCATCGTCACCATCGGACGGGTTGAGGGTGGTGTTCGCAATAACATCATCCCCGAATCGGTCGAGCTTGAGGGCACCATTAGGACCTTCGATGCTGAAACCCGCATCGATATTCATAAGCGGATTAGACGCACCGCCACCAACATTGCTGAAGCTGCAGGTGCAACTGCCGATGTGGTGATTGATCAGGGGTATGGCGTCACCCGCAATGATCAAAACCTCTTTCGGCAGATGTCACCCACACTGGAGCGCGTAGCGGGTGATCGCTTCATCGAAGCTTCGCAGACTACCACTGCCGAAGATTTCTCATACTTTGCAAACGAAGTGCCTGGGCTCTTTTTATTCCTAGGAGTCGCTCCCGATGATCCCACTTTGATCGACCCAAA
>JAACDF010000150.1 GCA_009937065.1 Gammaproteobacteria bacterium
AACAATATCGAACGGTCTCTGTGCTTCTGAATCCACGTACTGTCTCCCAAAAGGCTTCATGTAGGTATTTGTCGCATTCTAGCAGTGTGACGAAAAATGCTCTTTGAAAATCGCGTCTATTTTCGTCTCTGTGGTATTCTTTGGATCCTGTTAGTACCACTATTTTCTCGTGGTGGTGCCGACTCTGGGTAGACTGGCGGGGACTTGTCAGGGTGCTGTCGCGGTTCTGACGGCCACGCATTTCAAGCTTTGTTATTCAATGCTGACCATCAGTAAAATGCGGAAGGAAAGGTCAGTGATAAAAAGTCTAGAAACCGAATGGGGGATTTGATGGCGGGTATCTCAGCGCTGACGTCAGTTGTTTTTGATGTGGTGTCACTATGAAGCGCATGTTGGGTCCTTTGGTAGTCGTCGTACTTACCGCACTCATTACGAGTGCCTTGGTCTTTAACAAGCCGCAGCTAGAAGTGGGTGAGGCGGCCATTAATCGCATTGGAGTCTACGTTGAGCGTGCCACGCGAACGGGGGCTAGAGCAGAGGTCACTGTTTACGGGGAAGTCCGACCACGAGTTCAAATCGATGTAATCAGTGAGGTATCAGGTCGCGTGACCAGCGTGTCCTCTAGGTTTATCGAGGGCGGTAGCATTGGCGCTGGCGAAGCACTGCTGACTATCGAAGACCGGGACTACGTCGTTGCCGTATCAGAGGCACGCGCTCGATTAGCAGCTCGTCGTCTTGAACTCGAGCAAGCGCTCGCCGATGCAGACGTGGCCAAAAAGCAACTGGTTGGAGAGGCTAATCCGTCGGATTTAGCACTTAAGAAACCACAGATAGCTCAGGCACGTGCGGGTGTTCAGGCCGCCGAGTTGTCGGTGTCACGTGCTGAATCGGACCTTTCCCGAACGAAGATTTCTCTGCCTTTCGACGCTCGTATCACGGAGACCATGGTCGATGAAGGCCAGTATGTTGGCGCGGGGAGAACCGTCGCCTCGGTATTTTCGACCGACGTGGCGGAAGTTCGCCTGCCTTTGACTGACGCTGATATTGCTGCGCTGGGAGTTCCCATTGGTTATGAAGCTAGCGAAGGCGCCGGGTTGCGAGTTCAGCTCTCAACCGACGTCGCAGGCGCTACTCGCAACTGGGCTGGCCAATTAGTGCGGCTAGATGCTTCACTCGATCCGAGGACACGATCTACGTTTGGCACGGTTGAAGTGGCGAATCCCTTCGATATTCAAGACGGGGATATGCCCATGGCACCTGGGCTGTTCGTCGCGGCAGATATCGAGGGGCGCACCTTGACCGATGTGCTGGCGATTCCGGCAGCAGGTTTGCGGGCAGGTGGTCGGGTTTTCATCATGAACGATGACGATTTACTAGAGATTCGCAGTGTCGTTGTGGCTCACGCGACAGCGAGCGTCGCTTACCTTAGCAGCGGTGTTAACGAAGGGGATCGAATTATCGTCTCGCCTATAAGAAATCCCGTGGCAGGCATGGCACTGTCGGCGATTGAAGAGACAGCAGAACCCGTTCAGCTGAGCGAGGGGTAACTGATGGGCGGTTTGATCTCATGGTGGGTTCGAAATGCGGTCGCTGCGAATCTGTTGATGGTGTTTATCATCGTGTCTGGGCTCATTGCTTGGTCAACGATCGAAAAAGAAGTGCAACCCATCGTCAAGCTGCCGTTAGTGCAAGTTTCTCTGACTTGGCCTGGAGCATCGCCGAAAGAGATTGAGCAGCAGGTCGTTCAGAGAGTTGAGGCGGCGGTTAAAAATATTGATAGCTTGCGTCGTTATAACTCTGATTCACGAGAAGGGTTTGGCAGTGTTCGTCTGGAGGCGCAGCAACGCGCTGATCTAACCCAGTTCAAAGAGGATGTCCGCGATGCGCTTGACGGTATAACGTCATTCCCCCGCGACTTGGAGCCTCCTCGTATTAGAACCATTGAGTGGGCGGAGACCATCCACTATCTGACTATTCGCGGCGATGTGGGTGAACGCGCACTTGGACGTTTGGCCGAAGAGTTGAGAGATGAGTTGATCTCTCTGAGTCATGTAAGCGACGTTGAGATTGGTGGTACCCGAGAGGAAGAAGTCACTATCGAGGTCTCCGAGGAGGCGTTACAGCGTTACCAGCTGAGTTTTAATGAATTAGCGACGGCAATAAGAGCATCATCCATCAACTTGTCCTCGGGTGAGTTGCGCACGGCGACGGGTAATATTCAACTTCGCGCTGAAAATCTTGCGGACTCCCAAACAGATTTTGAAAATATCATTGTCCGCGAATTGCCCTCGGGCGCCCAACTGCGGCTTGGTGACGTCGCGCGTGTTATCGATGGATTCGAGGACTTCGAAGTGAGTGCGTCCGCGGACGGCATGCCAGCAGTAATGCTTCAGATCGAGCCGTCGGACCGACTTTTCATTACCAAGACATCAGAGCAGGTAAACGCGTGGATAGACGCCAAGCAGGCGGACTTACCGCAAGGTGTGGAATTATTAAGTCTTGCTGATATGGCAGACGCTTACGACTCACGCATGTCGCTGATCTTTGATGCGGCGTGGATGGGTCTAATTCTTGTTTTGATTATCCTGCTGTTGACGTTGAGGTTTACCGTTGCTCTCTGGGTTACGGTCGGTATCGCGATTTCATTCGTCGGTGCGTTCATTTTTCTTCCTGTCGTCGATGTTTCTATTAACTTCTTATCGACATTCGCTTTCTTATTGGTGCTGGGCATTGTTGTCGATGACGCTATTGTTGTTGGCGAGAGTATTCATCACCATCGAGAGGACCTTGGGCTGGAGGCGCAAGAAGCGGCTATTGTTGGTGCTTCATCTGTTGCCAGACCGGTTATCTTTGCGGTGTTGACGACCGTGGTTGCCTTTGCACCATGGGCATTTTTATCCGGACCTCAGAGTGAGTTTCTGCGGCATCTATCAGCTGTCATCGCGTTTGCACTAGCCTTCTCATTGATTGAGGCTTTTTGTATTTTGCCAGCGCATTTACGGCACCTGCCGGCACGAGATGACGAGTCGCGAGGCTTCGCACTCCAGCGACGCATTGCCACGGGCATCACCACCTTTGCGGAGAAGACCTATGCACCGCTATTGGCCAAAGCGCTGGATGTCCGATACACACTGAGTGCTGTATTTCTCGCCGGTTTCATTATTGCTCTGACGCTGGCTAGCACTGGTTGGGTGAGGTTTTATTTCTTCCCTCAGCTTGAAAGCGAGACCTTGGTTGTAAATGTCGGTCTTCCAACGGGTGTACCTTTTTCTCGCACTGAAGCGGTCATGAAGCAGCTGAACCAAGCCAGCGATGGTTTAAAAGCGCAGTATCCCGTTGTCGGCGCATTCACATTCGCCTACGACAACAAGCTCGAGCAGTACGTTCAATTACCCCCGCCCGGTGAGAGCAATATCAGTATGCGAGAGGTGGCTGAGACTTATCTCGATACTATGGGCGACATCCCCGATGCAGAGAATATCAACGTGCAGTACACGGCTAATCAGGGCGAAGCTGTACTGACTTTCGTTTTCGCGCACTCCAATGAAGAGCGACTTAAGCAGGCAGCAGCTGAGTTGCGGAACTACCTCGTGACTTTTGAGGATGTGTTCTTTGTTCGCGACAACCAGCAAGGGGAAATAGACGAACTGAATATCCGGCTTAAGCCTGGTGCTCAAACCTTGGGCGTCACGCTTGCAGACGTGTCTCGGCAAGTCCGGCAATCCTATTACGGGGAGGAGGTTCAAAGGCTTCCTCGTCAGTACGGCGATGTCCGAGTGATGTTGCGCTACCCGCAGGATGCGCGCGAGACCTTAACATCGCTGCGGGATGTCAACGTGCGCACCAGTGACGGCCGCCTCATACCTTTAGCAACGGTGGCGGATATCGAGGTGCGAAAGGCATCGCAACGAATTGTTCGGAGAGATGGGCAACGTATTTTCGAGGTGTTCGCTCGGGTGAATGTGGACTCGATGGGCGACATCAACGATAAGGTACAGGATGACTTCATTCCAAACCTTCAACAGCGCTACCCCGCATTGCAGGTGATCAAAGGTGGATGGGAAGAGCAGCAAGCTGAGTTCATGACTGAAGTGACTCGGCTCTTCACCATAGCTATGTTGACGATTTATGCTCTGTTAGCAGTAGCGTTCCGGTCTTACACCTTGCCGACCATTATCATGTCAGCAATCCCCTTCGCGTACATGGGCGCCATCTTTGGTCATCAATTGATTGGAATACCGCTAGATATGTTCTCTTTCTTTGGCATGGGTGCGGCGGCAGGGGTTGTCGTCAATGACAACCTGGTTCTGATCGACTACATCCTCAAGCGCGAGGAGCAGGGTGACGATCGCTTTACTGCGATCATCAATGCCGCTAAAAACCGTTTCAGACCAATACTTCTGACAACACTCACCACCTTTGTCGGTCTCATGCCGATTATTGCCGAGACATCTCAGGCGGCCGCATTCCTTAAGCCATCTGTGATTTCACTCGCCTTTGGCGTGTTCTTTGCCTTCTTTGTGAGTTTATTCCTGGTGCCAGCGCTCTACTTGATCGGGGACGACTGGCGGAAAGCTCGGTCGGGTTTAGCGCGGTTTTTCCCGCGATTTTCCAAAGAGAAAACTGTGTAGGCGCAGTAGACTGCGCCCGAGTGATGGGCGACTTGCTACTAACGCACGTCCTTCATGAGTCGTCTAACCAACGGAGATACCAGCATCACTGCGATGCCGACGCCCACGCCGTACATCAGGAGCTCAGTGAATAAGGCATTGAATCCGCTGTTATCTAGCCTTCCGTCCTCGCCACTAATGCTCGAAAAGAAAATAGCCAGTTCTGACGCCAAGTAGGACCCATAGGCGCTAGCCAAAAACCATGCGCCCATCATCACGCCAACGTAACGGGCGATTGATAGCTTTGTAACCGCTGATAGTCCTATCGGGCTTAAACAAAGTTCGGCCGAGG
>JAACDF010000151.1 GCA_009937065.1 Gammaproteobacteria bacterium
CGAGTACACTGACATGTACCCGGGTATGGCAAAGACGGCTCGCGACGAAGATTTTGATGAAATCGCTGATTGGTTCGAAACACTTGCAAAAGCCGAGCGAAGCCACGCTAATCGCTTCCAGAAAGCGCTCGACAACCTCGACGCATAAGTCTCGGTTATTCGAAGTTCTGGGGGGACTTTAGTCCCCCCTTTTGGTTCAAACACATTCAAGCAGAGGCAATTTGACATGCGCGAAGGTAGCGTCGATGCACCGACTCGTCATCCGATCGAATGGAAAACTGAAGCATTTTGGGACCGCGATTCGCTCAATGATGAGCTAGCGCGTGTCTATGATGTCTGCCATGGATGCAGACGATGCGTTAGTCTGTGCGACTCATTCCCAACCCTTTTTGATCTCATTGACGAATCAGATACGCTAGAAGTCGATGGGGTTGCACTCGACGATTACGACAAGGTGGTCGATCAGTGCTACATGTGTGACCTTTGTTACCTCACAAAATGCCCTTATGTCCCACCACACGAGTTTAATGTCGACTTCCCCCACTTGATGCTGCGGGCGAAAGCTCAAAACTTCAAAACCAACGGGGCAAAGTTGCGCGACAAGGTGCTTACTTCTACGGATGCACTCATGAGTGGCATCTCAATGATCCCCCTTGTTGACGTAACAGCGAACGCACTCAATAACAACGGTGTGTTTAGAAAGGCATTGGAAAGCACCTTTGATATCGCGGCAGAGGCACCTTTACCCGAGATTCATCGAAATACCCTGATTAAGCGGGCAAAGAAGCTCATCACTAACATCGAATCGACGCCAGTTGGCGCTACGACCGGTAAACTCGCGCTATACGCAACCTGCTACGGCAACTACAGCACGCCCACCATTGGCGAAGATTTCATAAAAGTCTTCCAGCACAACGATGTGAGCATCGATGTCATACCCAAGGAAAAGTGCTGTGGCATGCCCAAGCTTGAACTCGGTGATCTCGATGCAGTCGCTGCGCTAAAGGAAGCCAATATCCCATTACTCGCCAGCTTGGTAGACCAGGGCTACGATCTAACAGCACCGATACCCTCCTGCGTGCTCATGTACAAGCAGGAGTTGCCGTTGCTTTTCCCCGACGATCCCGACGTGCAAAAGGTCAAGGCGGCGTTTTACGACCCATTCGAGTACTTGTGGATGCGTCACAAGGGTGAAGCCCTGAAAACCAACTTTGCTGAAAGCCTCGGCAACATCGCCTATCAAGTTGCGTGCCATCAACGAGTGCAGAATATCGGACTGAAGACACGCGACATTCTCTCGCTCATTGAAGAGACAACGGTCGTAGCGCTCGAGCGATGCTCAGGTCACGATGGAACCTACGCTGTGAAAAAGGAAACGCGCGATAAGTCCGTTAAAATTGCGCGGCCCACAGTGCGAAAAGTTAACGATCAAATGCCAGATCACTTTATTTCAGACTGCCCAATGGCGGGCGAGCATATTGCTAACCTCGCAGACGGAGTGGACAGCGCACAACATCCTATGACGTTGCTGCGCATGGCTTACGGCCTCAAGTAACAAGGAGATTTTCATGTCACACCTGACCCGACGCGACCTATGGTCGTTAGAACAATACTCAGAGCAACGCGACAGTTTTCGCGCTGAAGTCCTTGCGCACAAAAAGATTCGACAGTTGGCCTTAGGCGACAATGCACGTATCTATTTTGAAGACGCCCTAACCATCCGGTACCAAATTCAGGAAATGCTTCGAATCGAGAAGGTATTTGATGTCGCGGGCATTGAAGATGAACTGGCAGCCTATAACCCGCTCATTCCAGATGGCACCAACTGGAAGGCGACCTTCATGATCGAGTTTGGTGATCCAGTAGTCAGGGCGGAACGGCTACGTGAAATGCGCGGTATCGAAAACTGCATCAACATCGAAATCGAGGGCCATGGCATCGCGCAAGTTATCGCCGATGAAGACCTGGAGCGTGAGACTGATGAGAAAACGTCGGCTGTTCACTTCATGCGTTTTGAGCTGTCCAGCGAGCAAATCGCGGCACTGAAAGACGGTGCCAAACTCTTTGCGAGCGTTGAGCATGCCGCTTACCCGATTGCCCGTTTCGAAGTAGCTACACCCACACGAAATGCGCTGGCAAAAGACTTGGTCCTCGTCTCGCACTGAGTTCTCTGAAGCCCGATGAATGGATGAGAGGCGCAATGCGCCTCTTTTTTTTCAAATCGTACCCTAGGGTGACGACCGTAACGGCTGTGATCTCTTTCGAATTCAGGTGCGATCGAGCTCGGCTCATCGAACCGATCAAACCTATCGAGATTCAATATCGTTTGTTGGTGTTAAATATCCGGTTGGCACGGAATGGCCGAAGCAGTTCCATCTCGATCCCGTCAGTCAACTCCCGAGCGACTAACTCTCCTGTGATGGCCGCAAGTGACACGCCGCTGTGCATAATGGCGACGTAGATGCGGCTATCGTTGAGGCTGGGACCAATGACTGGGTGACCATCCAAGGGTAAAGGCCGCCAGCCAATAATGACTTCATCGACCTCAACATCGCCCAAGCCCGGCAGGTAATCCCTTGACACCGCTAACAACCGCTGCGAATGCTGATCAGCAATGAGATCGCTAGGAAAACGTGTCGGTCTGTTAGCCAGCCGCGCGGCGTGAGCGTCATTATTGGGTGCACCTTCCTGTTCACCGATCACCAGCCTGCCGTCCAAGCGTTGGTGGATGTGAACCCCGGGAGCGACCAGGATCCCGTTTAGTAATGGTTTTACAGGACGAGTTACTACAATCACGCCGGGTGTTGATCGCTGGGGAAGATCAAATCCTGCGCTGCGCTGCACTGCGGTTGGATCGGGACCCGTCGCAAGGACCACATGATCCGCCTCAATGAGACCACAGCTTGTTTGGAGTACCTTCTGTTTTCTATCCTGGGACTCCGCAATTTCTAGTACGTCACAGTGTTCCAACAGCTGACAACCCAGGTGTCTCGCCGCCCCCACCAAGGACTTCGACACAAGCACTGGGTCTAGGGCGCCGTCACGCGGTGACGACGCCACTTGAGCCGCCTCGTGAAAGTCAACAGACGGCTCAAGCGCTTGTGCTTCTGCCACCGTTAACATACGCGCTGGCTCTCCCCATTCTTGCTGCTGGGTAATATCACTGGCTAGTCGCGCTTGTCGGCTATCGCTTGCAAACCACTCGAGTGAGCCTTTCCAAGCGATAGGTAGATCAAGTTCTTTCTGCAGCCGATGCCAACTTGCTACACCCTTCTGCGAGAAAGCGTGGTAATGCCTCGGTTGCTTCGCCCATGTCGCGTTAATCCAGGCAAATGTCCCGTGGCTGGCACCACTTGCCACCGTATTTCGCTCAATGAGCGTTACATCTACGCCCCGCTTAGACAAATGATAGGCAATTGAGCTTCCGATAATACCGGCACCGATAACGGCAACATGTTTACTATCTGCGGTTTGTTTACCGAAAACGCCGCGAGATGCACTGGCCATTGAAGAGGCGGTCAACCACTGGTTGAAACGTCGCCGGTTAATCCCATTGGAATTTCGCACTTTGCCCCCAATCCTTTTTAAACGCTTTATAGGCCGTTTCTCGCTAAGCAACTGCGAGACTGCTGCTAGCATAATCGTTTTGCCAAGCGTCTTCGTTTGAAATCGATACCAGAGCACGTTGCCAGAAATCTGGACAGCAGTTAATCGCTCAATCGGATGATCTAGCGATGAGTCCGACGATTGCGCTACCCTGTGCCCCCCAGTTGAGAGGCTCTATGCCATGACACTTGTTGTATTTGACATGGACGGAACCCTACTCGACGCCCAGTCGAGGATTTCGCCGTTTACCAGCGAAACGTTATCTCTTTTGCGCCAGAATGATATTGCCTACACCGTTGCAACAGGACGAACTCTTCAGGCCGCGCTGACACCACTGGCAGACGATGACTTCAATCGTTCACTGGTGCTAAAAAACGGGGCTGTCATTTGGGAACCAACGCTACAAAGCTACAGTCATCACCACTTACTAACACCAACTGAAGTCAGCGATGTGCTGGGAGCCTTCATAGCGCAGGAACTTACGCCCTTTGTCTTCTCGCTCGAAGAGGGCAGCCACCACGCGGTTTATCACGCGCCCCTCAGGGATGACTTCGAGAAAAAACTCGCTAATTTGTTTGAGAGCGAGCGTGAATTACCGTTGCAATCACTGACGACCATGCCCACTAGTGCCCATGTCATCAATGTCTCTGCCATGGGGTCAATCGAACAAATCGAGCCTGTCATTGACTATGTATCCCACCAACCACACTTGGTGGCCTACTCAGGAATGGCGATTCGCGATAAAGGTCTTGCTTGGCTCGATGTTCATCACAGCCAGGGCTCCAAGGCCAATGGTGTAAGGCAAGTGGCTGAACGAAACGGTTTTGATGAGGTCATCGCCTTTGGCGATGGCGACAACGACATCAGCCTGTTTGAGTTCGCGACCGAATCCTATGCAATGGACAACGCCGACGAAGAACTTAAAACCATAGCCACTCAGGTGATTGGCCACCACAACGACGATGGTGTGGCACGCTTCTTACGAGATCGATTCAATCTCTGAAGTGCAACCCAATACTGTGAGGAGTAGGCTCACCGGACGCAGCATGACCATTCTTTTATTCCTCAGCTTGGTCTTTCTTTTTGGTGCGGTCATGCCGTGGCTGGGCCTAAAATCGGGATCAGAACCTGTCGTCGATGCACCGCTTAACAGCAATTTCGAGCACGTTGTTTTTGACAGTGACAGGCTCAATCTCGAGGGATGGTGGATGCCAGCGGATAGTCCTCGCGCCACCCTACTGTTCGTTCATGGTGCTGGATCCAGTCGTGTATCGCCCTTTTTCAATACGCTTGGGTTTTACGACAGCCTTCAAAAATCGGGTATTTCTGTCTTTACCTTCGATCAGCGAAACCACGGTAACTCAGACTACACCGATGGCTACCTCCGCATGGGCTCAACGGAATACCGAGACGTGCAAGCGGCGAGACAATGGATAGCCAATAGAATCACAAGTAATGGCCCCGTGATTATTTGTGGTCTGTCGATGGGGGGTGCAACGTCCATTTACGCTTTAGCCAACGGCATGCAGGCCGACGGATTGATACTGTTTGACCCCATGCTCAATACCCGCGATTCGCTTGAGCGAGGTGGTTGGGTTGGTTACGGACTGCCTCCTGTTTTGTTCCGCCCCATGGCCTATTTAGCACCTTTCTTTTGGAATCTGCGCTACGGCGATTCCGATGCACTCGAAGTAGCAAAAGCACTGGATCTACCGACAGCGATCGTCCAAAACAAAACTGACCCCATTACGCGATCTGTCTGGAGTGAAGATCTGGCAAGAGCAACGGACAACGTAACCTTAGCGTTCGTACCCGATATCGACCGGAACCACCCGTGCATGGCGGATAAGGGGCGCTGGGGAACACATGCGTCATCGTTTCATTGCCACCCTGACTGGACGATGATGCAAATTGAGAGTCTGATCACTCGGCTCAAGTAACCTGTCAGTTATGGTTACCTTAGGTGGACAGCTACATGACGCGTCGAATTACCACCAATCCAAACTTCGTTAATTTGCTTATACTCCTGTGAGACAAATAAGGGGTTCCCTATGAAATACAACGTAATTGCACTCGTCGCAGGTCTTGGTCTTTCGAGCGGGGCTTTAGCATGCCCTGACTTTCTCGATACGGAGATGCGTAAACTCAGCTCAAAAGAAACCATCAATTTCTGCGAGAGCTATGCTGGCAAGCCAATGCTAATCGTCAATACAGCAAGTAACTGCGGTTACACGCCCCAATTCTCTGGCCTAGAGTCACTGCACCAAGAGTACAAGGACAAAGGGCTCGTAGTGGTTGGCTTTTCCTCGGATGATTTTTTTCAAGAAGAAAATGACGAAGCTGATGCTGCAACTGTCTGCTTCGAGAAGTACGACGTCTCGTTCCCCGTGATGGCAACCACCTCCGTTCGCGGTCGCGATGCCAATCCCGTATTCAAGGGATTAGGTGAGGCACAGGGATATCCTCGCTGGAACTTCAACAAATACGTGGTGTCAGGTGACGGAAAAGTGGTCGCCAAATTTGGATCTGGCGTTGGCCCCGATAGCGATGAGCTGCGAAACCTTATTGATGAGGTCACCATAGGCGGGGAGTAAACAGCCCCTGATGCGTAAACAAAAAGAGGCATCCGCCTGTCCTTGCTGCCAGCGGCTGGTGCCTCTCACTTTTCATCACCTAATCCCTCGCAAGATGCATCGCCGAAAAGGTTTCCGCCGACGTTTCAGTAGGGATGAACTTAACATTGGGGTTCACGTCTGCCAGAAGTGCCACCGGGGCA
>JAACDF010000020.1 GCA_009937065.1 Gammaproteobacteria bacterium
ATGTACACCGCTGCAGATCTAGAATTTAAATCGAGATTTCAAACCCACTTTGGTTCGGAAGTGACATTAACACCCCTGTCATCTCCGGAGCGCATGGGACGGCGGATGTCCGGGATCGATTTGCGCCGAGACCTGTCAGCCGAAAAAGCCAAATTGCTCATTGATGCGCTGGATGCGTATCAGGTGATCACGTTTCCCGAGCAAGACCAACATTCCTTTCGGGTCGCACACCTTGAGAGAATTGCAAACCACTTCGGTGCGCCCATCCCCCATCCAAAGAACTACGCAAACTATGTCGAGCACCACTTGGAAGGTGCGCCACTGAAGCTTCTTCCCGAGGATCAGCAAACCAGCAGTCGTTGCAATGCCGCCTTCCCAGGAAGCCTGACCTGCGTCGAGGATGCCAACAGCCCGGCGGTTTATATCGTGACCAATCTTCCTGGGAGTGGTGCACAGTGCGAAGAGCGACTGGTCGGCGGATTGCATTGGCATACGGATATTGAGTTTGAGCCTGTCCCGTTATCTACCAGCATGTTCTACGTACAAGCGGCCCCAAAAACACGCAACAGCCCGAACGGTACGTGGGTTCCAAACATTAAACGCCAAGACGGTTTTTATCACCCAGACTCAGCCCCCGAATTAATGGACCGACGTGAGAATCTCCCACTCAATGGAGAAACCGCCTACGCGGACACGGCAGCCGCATTTGCTGACCTTCCCGCGAATGAGCAGCAAGCGCTCAAAAAAGTGACTCTTCGACGCCGAGTTCGAGTTAATGAGCCAGGCTGGCTCGCGCCTCTGGTACATACCAATCCGCGCACAGGACGAAAGTCCTTACACAGCCCTATCTGGGCCTCGCGAGGAGGCAATATTGCGCCCGTTCAGGTCGAGGGTATGACGATCGAGGAATCGCGAATCTTCCTGGATCGACTGGAAACCCATATTCTCGATCCAAAGTACCGTTACGATCATGTGCACCGCCCGGGTGATGTGACCATCTGGAGCAATTTTTCCACGGTACACAATGCGCCACCCGCGAAGAGTGTTATCAACTCGCCCGATGATGCGCGTTTAATGTATCGCATTAGCTGTAAAGGCTCGCCAAGTGTCAGTCTGCCTCGACAGGATACGGAGGCGTGGATCAATGAACACATTTCACCCCCCTACCGAACACCCGTTCACTACTTAGATTATGCTCATTGAGGAGACTATATCGCCGCTTAACTCACCGGAGCCGACACACCTAGCCCTGATATAGCCAACGTTTCCAGCCAAAGGCCATGAGAGCGATCTCACTCCTGGAGACCCCGGACGCACTGGAGAACCTTTGCGGTACAGTGCGGAGTATGCCTAAACTGCTTTTAATCAATATAACGATAACAACGTCCACTTCGTCACCGCACGCTAAAACCATGGGACGACTGAGGCCAGCAAGAGGATAGTCCTATGACATACGCCGGTGACAGAGTCATTTACGACGCGGATGGGCACATAATGGAACTGCCCACACACTTGAGGGACTTCGCGGATCCAGAAATACGCGATGAGATCCCACTCACTAACTACTCTGCTTCCAGCGTTACCGATGAGGAAGTGGCTGTTCTGGTTGATCAGGGTGGAAAACACTCGGAAGCGCACATCAACCGGCTGCTGTCACTGGGCGATGGTCTTATTGCCGAATCAAAAGAGATTCAGGCTCTGGGCGCTTTTGATGGTCAGCACCGATCGCAAGCGCTGGACATGCTGGGTTTTAAAAAGCAGATCATCTTCTCGACGCTGTCGGCAAAAGCACCCTTCTCCACGAAGCTCGATACTCTTGTGAAATACGGCGCTGTTCGCGCGCACACTCGGGCCATGACAGCATTTTGTGGAGATGATGACCGCCTAATGGGTATGGCCTGTATCTCGCTGGACGACCCTACGCTCGCTGTAAAAGAACTCGAGTTCGCCCTGAATTCAGGGCTAGAAGGCATTTGGGTTCCCCACCGCATCTGTGGCGACAAATCACCTGGCCACCCTGACTTCGATCCGTTCTGGGCACGGCTTGCTGAGAGTGGAACGCCTTTCTTAATTCATATTGGGGGAAGTGATTACCACATCGATCCCGCATGGTTTAACAACGGAAGCCCACTGCCAAAGGACGCGTTCGATGGCGGGGAAAATGTGCGGGCACTGGACTACTCGGTACTGCACCATGCAGCAGAACGCTTTATTAGTGCCATGGTGCTCAGCGGTGTTTTCGAGCGCCATCGTAAGTTGCGCGGTGCGGCTGTCGAGCTGGGCGCAACCTGGGTGCCCTCATTCCTAAAAATTCTGGATAACACCGTGCATGCATTTAGCCGGGTTCAGCCAGAGCTTTCTGGAATGTCGCGGAAACCCTCGGAGCAACTCACAGAACAAATGGGATTTACCGCCTTCCCCTTCGAGGATGTGGGCACGTTAATCGCACACTCCAACGCTGACCTTTATATGTTTGCTAGTGATTACCCGCACATTGAGGGCGGCAGAGATCCCCTAGGTTCATTCGACGGCTACTTGGCAGCACATACCCAGACGACAAAAGACAAGTTCTTCGAAGAGAATTTCAAGCGGGTATTTAGCGTCTAGATATCATGATGTGGTGACAGAAGGTGCAGCACTGCAACTATTCTCCGCCCCCGCCGGCGTCACCACCACCATCAGCGAAGGTGCCGGAGTCTCCTGTGTAGGATCCGTCCTCGTGAAACTGCCCACTGCCACCACTCATCCACACGACTGAGCCATCTGACGACACTTCTCCCTTGTGTTGTCGGTCTCCACAACGCTTACAGACAACGAATGCCTTGCCATCAGGTATATCTGCGACATGCCCAGGATTGAAAGCGTGGCCCCAGCTACCGCAGGCACGACATCGCCCGAAAAAGCCAACTAATGCGAGAACAAGACCAACACCAAGCCCGATGAATATAAAGATTTCCATTTAGTGCAGCGCCCCTCTTCTGTAAAAACTTACATTAAATTGCTATCGAGAAAGCCCAACAAACCTTCGTAAAGCTCGAGCCTGTTTTTCAGGCTCCCAGCACCGTGTCCGCTGTCGTCAATCTTCAGCCACTTAGGATCTTTGCCCACCTCCTCGAGCGCATCGCGCATGGCGTAGGCATGATCAATGGGGGCTCTGATATCGTCTTCACCATGAATCAGCATGGACGTTGCCTTAATGCGCGCAGCGTGTGTAGTCGGGCTGAATTCATCGAGCGCCGCTTTCTCGCGACCTATGACCCGCTCAAGGTAACCCGCACCTCCCCAGGACTTTGGTATGTCGCCAGTGCGGTACATGATGTTGAGATCGTAAACACCCACGTAGCCAACCACACAACGCAGCATCTCTGGCTCACGCACCGCCAACATGTAAGAGGCATACGCACCGTAGCTACCGCCATAGGCACAGACGCGCTCTTGATCAATATCATCCCTCGACATGGCCCATCGTGTGGCATCGGCGAGATCCTCAATCATCTTACCGCCCCACTGCATGTGCCCCGCATCCTCGAATGCTTTGCCAAAGCCGCCGCTTCCTCTGAAATTAACCTGAAGCACCGCATAGCCCCGACTAGCGAGCATCTGCGTCTCGTAGTTGAAGGCCCAGTCATCCGAAATCCCATGAGGACCTCCGTGCGGATTCACGATTAGTGGAGCAGGCTCACCCGTTGCTGGAAGAGTCAAACGAACTGGGATCGAGAATCCATCCTTCGAAATCACCTCATCAATTTGCATTGGGCGCATCTGGTTTGGGTCCATCCACGAGCGATTCGCCCAAAAGAATTCGGCACGCTTTGCCTCGGTATCAAAGATAAAAATGCTGCCCGGATTGGTGTCACTGCTCGCCCTTAAAATCATATCTTTACCATCGGCGGAGCGACTCATCACACTGAGAGTTTGATCGCCGTAAGCCTTCACTAACGCTCGATGCAGACCTTGATAGCGACTCTCTCGAACAGTGTAGTGATGCTTTACCTTTCCTCGTCGGGAGGAGCCAATCACAATCTCTCCGGTGTCCGGGTCCGATAACCAATTAACAATGTCGGCATCCAAATCAGTAAAGAGTGGCTCGTAAATATTTTCCTCTAAATCAAATCGAAAAACGGTTCTAAAGCCCGCTTCACCATGCGGCCCGTAGAGAAAAACGGCATTTCCCGCGTCATTCAGTCCTACGACGGAGAGCTCATCGTCCAACTCAAAGGCATCGCTCAGTAGCTGCCAGTCCGCTTTTTTATTCGGCCTGTAGGCAGACTTCGTAAGCCCGTCCTCGGTCTGATAAGAAACAAAGCGTACTTCGCCATTTTTGTCTGTCAGTGGACGTGCGCTTTTAAACTTCAATCTTTCAACTGTTCTTTGCTTTCCTGAATTGACGTTAAGTTTTGAAACGATCGGCGGCTTCTTACCATCGAGGGAATAGCCAAACCCATCTTGGGAAAACGGAAACTTGATGATGAGGATGTGATCCTCATCGTCTTCCAAGACATCGATCATCGAAACCGCAGCACGGTCGCCCTTTCGCGTACCACCAAGTCGCGAGCCCGCTCGTTCATTCGATGCTCGGAATCCCGCCAACATATCAGGATCGGAACCGTCAAAATTGACGGCATACAACTCACCCATTGAGGAGCGCTGGTCACTGCCAAAAAACTGCTGGGCATACGTAAAAACTAAACGATCTTCGTTGACCCAGTTAAAACTACTGATGGCATCGTCCGAGTCAGGCTGAATGCCCCCAATAATCTTCTTGGTCTCTCGATCCATAACAACCAATACAATTTTTCCATCGAACTGGGCTCTCGCCGCAATACGCTCGCCCGAGGGAGACAAGGCAACATCGAGGTAATCACTGTCCTTTAAGAAGTATTCAAGCGGCTGGGGATTGGCCTGAACAACCAGCGAAGAGACTACACAAACGATAAAAAGAAGGGCTCTCATGTCATACCTGTTGTACCTATTTTATGTTGTACATACTAGCAGAGCGTCGAATTTTTGCTCGCTATTGGTACGACAGGCTTACGACAGTTACCCGTCAGAGGACGAGCGAGGCCAGAGCCTTTCACTCCTTTAAAGTGAATACAACAGCCAAGATGAAGAGAGTGCCCAACATCGTATAGAGAAAGTAGGGTCCTGATTCTGGATTTTTTCGCGCACCGAACTTTACCCACTGACTGCGGGTGGCCTCGACGAGTAGTACGTAAAGTTTGAACAAAGCTAAGAATAATTTAGGGTTTGCCAATCAAACTATCTCTATGTTCTGCGGGGCAAGGGCTTCTCTGCGTCAGACGTTAGTCCGCGTAGTCGGACCCCTCACGATCCAATATAGACTTCAATTCTGAAAAATGCCTGTCGTCCTGCTCCGGATACGCCTCCAATTGCCGGGCTGTCTTTTCCGCAACCTCGTCAGGGAGCACACGAAGGGGCCTTCCAGTCTGTAGCGCCCGAATGTAGTTTCCGGCAGCTCGCTCGAAATAGTACAGCCGGTTGAAAGTCTCCGCGACGGTGCTTCCAATCACCAGAATACCGTGACTGCCCATGATCATGACCTTATGTTTTGGGTCAGCAAGCAACCGAGCGCAGCGATTACCTTCCTCCTCTAGCGCCAATCCGCCGTGATGATGGTCAATCACGTAGCGGTTATAGAACATGGCCGCATTCTGATCGATCGGCGGTAGGTTACTGTCCGCGAGCGATGCCAGTACCGTTGCGTAGTTTGAATGCACGTGCATGACGCATCGCGCATGCGGGCAATGCCTATGAATGCCACCGTGTAGCCCCCAAGCCGTGATGTCCGGAGCGTCTGGTCCTACTAATGGCTCGGGGTCATTAGCATCGATCTCAATAATGTCACTCGCCTTTATACGAGAAAAATGACGCTGGTTGGGGTTCATGATGAATCGAGTACCGTCCTCACTCACCGCAAGTGAGAAATGATTAGCTACTGCCTCATGGAAATTAAGTCGCGCCGCCCAGCGGAACGCAGCGGCCAAATCTGCTTTCTGTTGGTCAATCAAATTGGTCATCTATAGTCTTCCAACCCTGTTCTAGCCAACCTATCAGCTGGCAAACATCCCACGTAAGAGCGCGGCAGCAAGGACCACGCCTAAAATCATGATGGGTGACATGGCAATCGCATCCGCAATCGTTACGCCTGATGATAGCTTGCGGTCTAATCCATGATTCCCCATCAGCTTGGCCAGCTTCACTAACTGCGGGGAGAATCCGAGGAGCAGTAGCGAAAGTCCTACGAGACCTACAGCAAGCGTAAATAGGGAATCGATGCCACCGCTCGCAAACAGCGCTGCCAGTACCATAGTCGCCAGATACGAGCTAAATTGTCTCAACAGCACCTCCCAATGCTTAACTTTTATTGCACTACAACTGCACTACTGCAATTTCCCCATCACTTTAGTTTAGGAAGCAAATACTCAACTTTCCATGCAAGGCATAATCGTTGGGTTAATGCATAGTTCCCGCAATTTGAGTCATCCAAGGTGGCACTTTTTGCATACAACCACCATTAGCAACGCGCATCCTGGAAACCAATATGAAAGCCCTTGTCAAAAAGCGCGCGGAAGAAGGCCTATGGCTTGAGGACGTGCCCATTCCCGAGATTGCGGGAAACGAAGTCCTCATCAAGATTCACAAGACGGCGATTTGTGGCACCGATGTTCACATTTACAACTGGGACGATTGGGCACAGAAGACCATTAAAGTCCCCATGGTCAGTGGCCATGAGTACGCCGGCGAAATTGTAGAGATCGGCGACAATGTTACTGGGCTGTCTATCGGTGACATCGTATCGGGTGAGGGCCATATTGTCTGCGGTCGATGCCGCAACTGTCTGGCTGGTCGTTTACACCTGTGTCCAAATACGCAAGGGGTGGGGGTTAACCGAGACGGCGCCTTCGCGGAGTACCTCGCAATCCCCGCGACCAATGTATTCAGGCCAAGTGTCTACATACCCACTGACTTACTTGCCATCTTTGATCCTTACGGAAACGCAACCCATACCGCGCTGTCGTTTAACATGGTGGGCGAGGACGTGATCATTACGGGTGCAGGGCCCATCGGCATTATGGCTGCCATGGTCGCGGGACATTGCGGCGCGAGAAACGTCATCCTTACCGATGTAAATGAATACAGACTCGACCTTGCCAAGCGCATTGTCCCGAAGGTCAAGCCGATCAACGTCGCTAAACAGCAGATCACGCGCGAGTTCATGGAAAGTCTCGGCATTTTGGAGGGCTTTGATGTCTGCCTTGAAATGTCGGGATCCCCTGTTGCCTTCCGTGACGTCCTCGACAAAATGATTAACGGCGGCAGCATCGCCATGCTTGGCATCATGCCCGACGACACGGGAATTAACTGGACAGATGTGGTCTTTAAAGGCCTCAACATCAAGGGCATCTATGGCCGGGAAATGTACGAGACCTGGTATAAAATGGTCATGATGATTCAGAGCGGGTTACCCGTAGAGCGCATCATCACGCACAGACTTCACTACACCGAATTTCAGGAGGGCTTTGACATTATGCGCTCTGGGCAATCGGGAAAGATCATCCTCGACTGGAAGGACTGACATGAGCTACCAAGCGGCAAAAACCAGCTTCGCTGATGAAATTGCGGGCATTAAAGAGGCGGGACTCTGGAAGACAGAGCGAGTGATCTCCTCCGACCAAAAGAACAGTATTACGCTGGCAGACGGCTCCAATGTCGTCAACATGTGTGCCAATAACTACCTTGGGCTCGCTAACCACCCAGATATCATCAAGGCAGCAAGCGACAGCTTAAATACCTGGGGTTTTGGGCTGGCTTCGGTTCGCTTTATTTGTGGCACCCAAGGTATTCATAAAACGCTAGAGGAGCGGGTGTCTCGTTTCCTGGGCATGGAAGATACCATTTTGTATGCGGCCTGCTTTGATGCGAATACCGGCCTATTCGAAACAATTCTTGGGCCCGAGGACGCGGTTATTTCAGACGAACTCAATCACGCGTCGATCATCGACGGCGTGAGACTGTGTAAAGCCGCTCGCTTCCGCTATCGAAACAATGACATGTCTGACCTTGAGGCACAGCTCCAAGCTGCGCGCGATCACGGTGCCCGGAGAATTCTAATCACTACAGACGGTGTCTTTTCGATGGATGGGACCGTTGCGCAACTCGACAAGATTTGCGACCTCGCGGATAAATACGATGCCATGGTTCACCACGACGACTGTCACGCAACCGGCTTTATGGGGACCACTGGTCGTGGTGTTCACGAGTATTGCGGTGTAATGGATCGAGTGGACATCATCACGGGTACCTTCGGGAAGGCACTTGGTGGCGGATCAGGTGGCTACACCTCGGCGCGGCAAGAGATCGTCGACTTATTGCGTCAGCGCTCCAGACCCTACCTGTTTTCCAACACGCTAGCGCCATCGATTTGCGCAGCATCGCTTAAAGTCCTCGATATGCTGGAGGCCTCAACAGCACTGAGAGACAAGCTCGAAGAGAACACACACTATTTTCGAGCACAGATGCAGGCGAATGGGTTTGCGGTCCCAGAGGGCGACCACCCCATCGTGCCCGTCATGTTGGGTGACGCCGTCGTAGCTCAGAAAATGTCAGAGCGCCTACTCGAGCTCGACATCTTTGCCATTGGGTTTTTCTATCCCGTGGTACCTCAGGGTAAAGCGCGCATCCGCGTACAGATCTCGGCGGGGCACACAAAGGCCAATCTCGACAAGGCGGTCGCGGCGTTTGCGACTGCGCGGGATGAACTCGTGTAGAACGAGGTTCTGATTGAGTGCCCAGCAAACAGCGCCTACCGGGATAAAAATTACCAATATCCGTTGATCTTTGCCTTCGTAGCGCTAAGCATCAGCCAGTAACGGTCGCTAATTTTCAAGACGAATATGAGCGGAGTCAGAACTAGAGATGATCAAGCGAATACTTTGGAGTGCTGGGTTAACCTTTGTTGTCACCGGATGCACCAGCATCGACAGAACGTCTGGCGACGGGCTCTGGTTTAATTCGAGCTTACCTATACACCTGCAGCACTCACTCTATGAGCAGGAGCGCGCCTTTTGTGCGCAAGCCGCGGACCAATGGGTTCCCGTGCCTGATGTGCGATTCTCATTTCAGGGTGCTCGTTACATCAATGGCTCACCTAATGTCAGTGTCGAAGGTTCTAGCATGTCAGTGAGTACGAGCCCTGTGGAACAAGGTTTGGTTACCAACGCCATAGGCTCCAATGTAGGCTTTTGGCAGACCGTAGCAGCCGCCACTTTACGCGGACGTAGAGAGACTCGTGACGAAGAGCGCTGCATGTCAGCCTTGGGCTGGCAGGCGACGAACGATACATGGGATGGAACACCCAGTCGTTTAAACGAGACCATTGCCATAAACAAAGCGGTCATGGATTCCGTCGCAAGAGGATACTCCCACCCCATGTTAGGGAGCGGTGCAATGGCGCTGATCAATATCCGCCAGAGTAGATTAGTAAATGGCAAATACGTTCTGCACACCTCTGAGATTCCACTCTATGCCCCTGACAGAACCACTTTATGTATCTACGAAGTCGAGTCGTCATGGCTATCCTCACATGGGGTAGTTAGCTGTAACGGTGGTCAAAAAACACCCATCGGTATATCTGCTAGCAGCCCAATTGCACATTGGATCGACCGGTACTTCTGAGGCATTGACATAACCACGTTCGCAAGAGCCCGTTCACATCGCCCACTTGCATTGAGGTCACAGTGACTTGCCAGCCATTGCCGAGTTAGTGGATATTACCAAGTAATAATAAGCACACGTCTAGGCACTCATGGTCAGCAATACAGAGAAAAGAGTTCGAGCGGCTGTTACGCAGGTCTTAAATATGGGTGCAACGGTCAACAGGGCGCTCAAAAATCCCTTTCGAAAGCATCTGTTTCTCGACGGCATTCACAAGCCCATGCGAGATGAACTAACACTTCAGGAACTCCGCATCTCTGGTCAAATTCCGAGTGTGCTAAAAGGCATATATGCTCGAATCGGGCCTAATCCATTTAAGCCCGACCCACGGGGTCATCATTGGTTTGTCGGCGACGGTATGGTGCACGGCATCCGGCTATCCAACGGCAAGGCTGAGTGGTATCACAACCGTTACATCAAAGCCGGTACGTTAGAGCGAAACGGTGGGCCGCCCGCAGCGGGTGGGCCACGGCGCGGTGCCCGCGATACGGTCAACACTAACGTCCTCAAGTTGGCAGGTAAGACGTTGGCACTTGTCGAGTCAGGCCCATTCCCCTTTGAGCTTGATAGCAATCTCAACACCATAGAATCTACCAATTTAAACGGAACACTAACTGCCCCGTTCACCGCACATCCGCACGAAGATCCGAAAACCGGCGAGTGGCACGCCATAACTTACGAGCCAGAGACCCAAAATAAAGTCTGGCACGTCTGCATTAGTAAAGCCGGAGAAGTCATCTCTGAGCGGGCGATAAGCGTTAGAGATGGGCCTTCAATTCATGAGTGCAGCTTGACGGAGCATTACGTAATCGTTTTTGACTTGCCGGTCACCTTATCGATGTCTGCCCTCGCGCAAGGCTTCAATTTCCCGTTTCGCTGGAACAAAAACCACCAAGCCCGAGTAGGACTCCTGCCGCGCAAAGGTCCCCCCGAGGAGATTATTTGGTGCGACGTAGACCCCTGTTACGTTTTTCATGTAGCCAACAGTTTCCAGAATGCAGATGGCAGCGTGACCATTGACCTCTGCGCCTACGAGAGCATGTTCGCACATGGCTCCGATGGCCCTAATGGAGTTCCTTGTGGCTTTGAGCGCTGGCGGGTCGACCCGGCTCATCAGCAAGTAACGCGTGAAGCGATTGATCCATCACCTCAAGAGTTTCCTAGAGTCGACGAGCGATTTTTTGGCCAGCCCTACCACCATGCGTGGGTAGTGAGTCAACCCAGCGATACCGTTTCTAACTTTGCTACCGACAATAGGCTGTATCACCATAATGTTAAGACAGGAGACAGGCGTAGTTATCGTTTTGGAGACGGGCTTGTGGGCGGTGAGTTCGTTTTTGTCCCTCGCGCTCAAGACGCTGAAGAAGCCGATGGCTGGCTGATGGGCTTAGTCATCGATGTAAAAAATGATACGACTCAGCTCCAATTCTTTGAGGCCCTTAACATCGAGCAGGGGCCCGTCGGTGCAGTACACATTCCACACCGTATTCCCCCCGGTTTTCACGGTAACTGGATACCCGATTAATCGAGGTTACTAACTAATAACGATAAAGGATGACTCACATGCAATTAGATCTAGCAACGACCTCAATGCTCGCGGGCATGATGCTTAATGAGACGCCTGCACTTAACACCCTGACACCCGATGAGGCACGGCTGGTTTTCTCTGAAATTAATCGCTCAATGCCGCCTGGACCGTCGCAGATTAGCAGCAATGACATCGACATACCCGTCAGTGGCGGAAGCATTAGAGCTCGCATCCTCGCACCCTCGAGCTCAGCTAAAAGCCTAATGGTGTATTACCACGGTGGCGGCTGGGTCATCGGCAATATCGACGACTACGACGCTGTTGGCCGACATCTCGCAAATATCTGTGAGTCGATCGTTGTCATGGTGGACTACCGCAAGGCCCCAGAGCACGCCTTCCCGACTCCCGTCAATGACTGCTATACAGCCCTCGAGTGGGTCGACAACCACAGAGCCGATATCAATGCTCTTAACCTGCCGCTCGTCGTAGCGGGCGATAGTGCGGGCGGCAATCTATCGGCGGTCATGGCCATGCAATCACGAGATAACGACGGCCCGAAAATTGATCTGCAAGCGCTTATCTATCCGGTTACGGACGGAAGAATGGGCGCCAAGAGCTGGGGCGATGAGGACAAACAATTGTTCCTCACCAGCGACATCATGACCTACTTTTGGGAGCACTATGCCGACACGGAGTCGCGGCTCGACCAAAGAGCCTCGCCTCTCCTCGCAGAGGATCTCAGCAACTTACCACCCGCGGTAGTGCTAACTGCTGAATTCGATATTTTAGTCGACGAAGGTAAAGCCTATGCCGAGGCACTAAAAGCGGCTGGGGTTACGGTCAGCTACAAGGACTTTGCTCAGCAGATGCACGGCTTTTTCGCCATGCCGGCAGCCCTGCCTGCCGCGGGCAAAGCCATGCATTGGCTGGCGCAGGAAATGGATCGTCACCTCGCAGCAGCTGAGCGGAAAGATGTGGTGGTTGTGGGTGCCGGTTTTTCAGGCATGTACCAGCTTTACAAGCTTCGCGAGCAAGGGCTCGAAGTTCAGGTGTTTGAGGCCGGCAGCGATGTCGGTGGCACTTGGTATTGGAACCGTTATCCGGGCGCCCGTGTCGATATCGAAAGCATGGCCTACTCCTTCTCATTCTCAGAGGAGCTACAGCAGGAATGGGAGTGGTCCGAGAAGTACTCGCCTCAGCCCGAGCTTCTGAAGTACGCCCAACACATTGCCGATCGCTTTGATCTCAAAAACCACATTGCGTTCAATACACGCGTCGCCAGCGCCCACTTTGATGAAGACGCTGACGAGTGGCTCGTCACCACCGAGTGCGGTCGACGTATCAGAGCGCAGCATCTGGTCATGGCAACCGGCGTGCTCTCAGCGTCCAAGGAGCCAGACATTGTCGGTAGAGAGCACTATAAAGGTGATACCTACCGAACCGGTTTATGGCCAAAAGAAGGTGTCGACTTTACGGGTAAGCGCGTTGCAGTCATCGGAACGGGATCCTCTGCAGTGCAAGCAATTCCAATGATTGCGGAGGAAGCGTCCGAATTAGTCGTTTACCAACGCACCGCAACCTTCACAACACCCGCGCTAAATCATGCGCTGAAAAAAGAAGACGCTGATGCGATTAAAGCCAACTACGGAGAATATCGAGCAACACAAAAGCTCAATGTCCTGGGTGTCGTCAACGAGCGGTCGATTGATCGAGCTATCGACGCAACCTCTGAAGAGCGGGAACGTCGGTTCACTGAGGGCTGGGAGAGCGGGATTCTACCCGGCATGCTGTTCCAGTTTGCCGACTTGCAGGTAGAGCAGGAAGCCAATGATCACATCTCCGAATATATACGGGACCGTATTCGCGATACGGTGAAAGATCAGCAGACGGCGCAGGACTTGTTGCCGACCGACTATCCCTATGGAACCAAGCGGCCGTGTATCGATACTAACTACTACGAGACCTTCAATCGGGACAATGTGTCGTTGGTTAATCTGCGCCGAACGCCTATCGAAACGATCACCGACAAAGGCATCAAAACCCAAGAAGGTGAGCATGAGTTTGATGCCATTGTCTACGCCACTGGCTTTGATGCCATGACAGGACCCCTGCTGCGAGTCGATATCCGTGGCCGCGGCGGTGTCAAACTGCAAGATGCTTGGTTAGATGGTCCACGCTCGTATCTCGGTATCGCGATACACGGATTTCCCAATTTGTTCACTATTACCGGGCCTTCTAGCCCATCGGTACTGAGCAATATGCTGGTATCCATCGAGCAACACGTCGATTGGGTGAGCGACTGTATCAAGTGGATGCGAGAGGAAGGTAAAGCCTCGATTGAGCCTTCAGACAGTGCGGAACGCGAGTGGGCGGAGCACACGGAGCAACTGGCCAATATGACGCTCTACCCCAAGGCAAATAGCTGGTACATGGGTTCGAACGTACCAGGCAAGCCGCGCATGTTCCTAGCTTATGTTGGCGGAGTCGGCACCTATCGACTCATTTGCGACCAAGTGGCGGCCACTGGCTATCATGGTTTTGAAGCGGCATAGCCTGTTAACAGGTAGACTGAAGACTCAGCCTAGGCTGGGTTTTTTTTGCCATTTTTATTGTTGAAACAAGCACAGAGAGCCTTACATGCAAATTTGGGTCGACGCCGATGCCTGCCCAGGGGTTATTCGCGAAATCATTGCCAAAGCTGCCCACAAACGCGCCATTAAGACTACCTTCGTCGCCAACCACAGCTTCAGCCTGCCTAAGTCACCCTTTGTGTCGCTTTTTCAGGTTCCGAGCGGCTTTGATGAGGCCGATAAAGAAATTGAGCGGCGTGTCAGCGAGGGGGAGCTGGTGATCACGGCAGATATCCCATTAGCCTCGGACGTGATTGCGAAAGGCGCTTTGGTGCTGACGCCTCGTGGTGAGCGTTACACTGAAAACAATATTAAACAGCGACTGCAAATGCGCGACTTTATGGAAACCATGCGGTCATCGGGCGAGCACACTGGAGGCCCTGCTGCCTTAAGCCTCACTGATAGAAAGCACTTCTCAGATCAACTGGATCGACTGTTGACTCGAGCTCAAAGATCGGAGTAACACCTCATTAGCTCCAAAATTCAAACTCTCTGGATAAAACCTAACGTAGCGATCGTCTCACGACCGCCTTTTTATCTTTAGGTAAAATCCCTGAACCTTGGGACCAAGTATGCATCGTTTGCTGCTGTCCTTAGTTGGCGCTTAACCGATGACAAATCACCGACAGCTCTCAAAGCAAGCGGAGTAAAGACATATGACGTACGAACCCGTAGTGGACGGGATACCAGTGGTTTTGCAGATTTAGCCGCGGGAGCACGCATTACGCACCTCCTCATTTAACCGACCCAGCCCCATCCTCTCTCTGGTATCGGTAATTTCAGAAGCGCATCCGTGCGAGCCTGTAGATTACGCAGGGCAAAGCCGCGTTTCCATACATTTATCCACAGAAAATGACTCATATGGGTCAAAAACGTGATGCAGTTCGCACTTTTATCCACATTACGCCTGAGTTTCGAGCTTTAACTCCATGCGCAAAACGAAAACCAGCACCTCGGCAACGGCCCGATAAAGTTCGGGCGGGATCTCGTCGCCGAGTGGAATTTTGGAAAGCAAGTAGCTCAGCTTGGGGTCTTCGACCATTGGCACGCCCGCCGCGTCAGCCCGCTCCTTGATTAACCGGGCAATCTCTCCTTCACCGCTAGCAAGCACTCTCGGAGCACCCTCTTGATCGTAGTGAAGTGCTACCGCTCTATCGAAATCATCCCAATTCATACAGTCACCTCAAATCGATCCGATGTCTCATCACTTTGAGGCAGCGAATGCTCAAACGCAGCAGTGGCTAAGTGCTTCACACGGAAGTCACTGACGATCATCCGGTCCCTCAAATCAGACAGGGAACCTTCGAAGGCCGTTCGTACCTGCTGCGAGTCACTGCGAAACAACACAGTAACTTCAGAGCCAATCAGTGTAAGCAGAGCAGATAGTTTGCCCAGCTCGGGAAGTTCAATAGCTAGGTTTATTCGCCAAGATGGCCTCTCATCCTGGCTGCTTTCGTCCGGCGGCTCACGCTCAATCGTCATCGCTAAATCGGTAAAGGCGCCTCCCCACTCTAATGGCAAACTAAATGCCCATCGCTGGCCCGCATTTTCTTGTGGCATCGATATGAGTTGCTGCTGACTCAGGTTGGCGAGCGCAGCGTTGGTGAGATCCGACAGACTTGAGAGTGCGGCTCGGGTATCGGGTCGGAGCCCTTGCCCGCCGATAAGCTCAGTGATAGATCGTTGCAACTGCATCAGTTGGGTCTTGTTATTGGCAGTAGGCGCAAGGGACCGGCCAGACAATAGATTTGCTTCGTTGAAGAGCCCTGACTGCGCGACCGCCTGCGCAAGAGCGCCAGCGGAAAGGCTAGTTGGCTGGAGTGCCTGGTTTGTTAATGCGGACAAAATGGATGTCAATACTGGCGACTGGCTGGCAACAGTGCGAAGCCCAGGTTGTGAGGTTAATGAAGATAATAGTGCTGCGACACTTGCATCCGATCGCCCTATTACGGAACGCGCTCCACCTACTGTGAGCATTGCGTTGTTACTAAGCAGTGCAGCAGCTGAGACTGGACTCGGTGTTTTTTCGGGTGACGGTACTAATTTAAGTACAAGCTGTGGCGTCACTTGCTGCACCTCTAGCTGCAGGCGGCTACCGGGCTGCACCGGCAAATCCATAGAAGTGACAAACTCTCTGCCTCCCGCAGTTAGTAACATGTTGCCACTCGGCATACGATCTACCACTAACGCATTAATGACCTGACCAACGCGCCAGTTGTTGAGCATTATCCCAAAATTTCTTTGATCAACACGTGAAGGCGTGAGAGTTAACTGCAGCTCTTCCATAAACTTTGTCAGGACCCGGTAATGATCTTGTTCTATATTAGCGTCAGAATGTGTCGCTAACTAAAGATAGTATTTGCTGTTTCGGAGGATTAATTGGATTTCGCTACACTCATTGGGATGCTCGGTGCGATTGGCATTGTTCTATACGCGGTTTATACCTCTGATCAATTAACGCTTTTCCTCGAGCCGTTCTCGCCAATTTTTGTATTGGGCGGAACAATGCTGGGTGTGATGATCCGCTTTTCTCTGGGACACTTTTTTAACTCACTCAAAGTTGTGGCAAAGGCCTTCGCGAGAACCAATGATGACCCTCAGGCACTCATTGATGAAATCGTCAACCTCGCAACCGTCAGTCGAAAAGACGGCCTCTTGGCGCTCGAAAAAATTAAAATCTCTGAAACCTTCTTAGAAGAAGGGATTCAGATGCTGATCGACGGTAGTAATCCGGACGTCGTCAAACAAAGTATGTCCAAAAATATGCGGGGTATCATCGAGCGCAACTCATCGTCGGAAAAGGTTTGGCGATCGATGGGAGAAGCGTCGCCTGCATTTGGCATGATCGGCACAGTGGTAGGGTTGGTTGCGATGATGGCAAAAATGGATGACCCCAAAGCCATTGGTCCCGCCATGGCGTTGGCACTGCTGACGACACTTTGGGGCTCAGTACTTGCGAACGTCGTTTTTCTGCCAGTAGCCGATAAGCTTAAGTACCGTTCAACGACTGAAAAGCTCAAACTTACTATCTGTATTGATGGTGTCATGGCTATTTCGGCAGGACAAAACCCACGAGTCATCGCCTCAGTCCTCAGCGCCTACCTTGATCCGACGCAACGCGTCACAGTGACGAAAGCCAAGACGACAAAATGATTGACGACGATCTGTTCGACGACGACGAGGTCGAAAGCGATACCAAGGATGGTTGGATGGTGACGTTCTCCGACCTAATGTCGCTACTGCTTTGTTTTTTTGTACTTATCCTCTCCATGGCAGAGGTCGATATTATTCGATACAAGCAACTGGCAGATTCGATGGCCGAAGCCTTTGGTGTGCAACAAGATATGCAGCTTGAATCTGTTCCGAAAGGAACGAGCGTTGTGTCAACCGAATTCAGGCCTGGAATTCCTGATGAGACCATCGTTGACGCTATTCAGCAGGTTACAAAAGATCAAGACCGAAACTCCCTTAGAATCGGCAATCCAGACTCTCCAGAGTCGGATGAGAAAGACGTTCGCGATGAAGTCCTTACTTACGACGAGATCATGGCGCTGATCAAGGAGACAGCGCTTGATGCTGAAATGCTGCGCCGATTACTCAAGGAGGAGATTAAAGAAGGACAAATCGACGTGGAAACCACTGCGCGAACCATCTTGATCCGGATACGCGAAAGGGGCTCATTCTCGTCTGGCTCTGCACTTCTGAACACATCATTTGTGGGTGTAATAGACAAAATTGCCAGTGCGCTGACGCAGATTGAAGGTAAAATAGCGGTCGAAGGGCATACTGATAACGTGCCGATCAATACATTCGCCTATCCGTCTAACTGGGACTTATCGGCGGCCAGATCGGTAGCGGTGGTGCGCCGCATGCTGGATATAGCATCGCTAGAACCAACGCGCGTCACAGCTTCGGGATTTGCAGATACGCGACCGCAAGCCATTAATTCAAGTGCCGAGGGCCGCGCCCGCAATCGGCGGGTAGAAATAGTGGTGAAACAGCCACTGGACGAAGAGAGCAATGAATTGCTCCAGACGCTAGAACAATAGATATTAGAGCCGGTCGCAGAGCGTGATCAAGTGAGGAACCGAGGCAATGAGTGAAAATCAGCGAGACTTTTATCGGATCCAAGACCGATTACTCATGGCTTGGCGTCTGGCCGAAGTAGATCCAACGAGTGAATCTGAGTCAGCACTGTTGGCCATCAATCGTGAGCTCGAGGAGGAGTTGCTCGAACTCAACGAAGATTCGGCCGAAGTCGCTCGAGTGCTCACACTTCTTAACCGTAAAATTGAACTTTTAGTGCTTAATGACTTTGGCGCGGACACGTCCGCAAACCTGGGTGGATTTTGTGATAAGGCGCTGGTTGATGTCAGCTTAAGTGGTTCAGGCATGGGCTATTTCTCTCTCACCAACGCGGAGGAAGGTACGCCCGTAGAGGTCATATTAAACCTTGAAAGCATCGACGTTGAAATTACCGTACGTATGATCATTATCGAGTCCCGCGTCTCAGCTGACGCAGAAAATCCTGGCTTCTGGTTACGGGGCCGTTTCATGGAAAATCAGGACAGGCAGGTCGATGCCATCGTAGCGCATGTCAACCAGCGACAGTTTGAACAGTTGCAGCGCCGAACCCAAGCTGAAAACAAACACGCGGACAGCGAGACTAGCGATTAGCGCCAATCTCTAAGCTTTGATTTCAAACGCGCAACAGCTTGGCCGTGTATCTGGGAAACTCGTGATTCGCTGACCCCGAGCACCAAACCAATCTCTTTAAGATTCAGACCTTCGTTGTAATACAAAGAAAGCATGAGGCCTTCTTTCTCTGGCAAAGCCTCTATCGCCGATATGAGTGCTTCGCGTTTAGTAACCTCAACAAACTGCTCATCGGGCTCATCAACCCCTGGAGGAAGCTCTGCTTCGTCTAGCTGTGTAACTCGAGCGCATGCTAACTCTCCAGCCAGCGTTCGATACTCGTCAACAGGAATGCCTAACTCTTCGGCGATCTCTCGTTCTTGCGCAGGACGTCCCACTCGCTGCTCGACACGATCTATAGCGGCCGCAACACGACCAAGGTCACGTTGCACGCTGCGTGGTAACCAATCTCTTCCACGAAGCTCATCTAGCATTGCACCGCGAATGCGAATAGTCGCGTAGGTGGAGAAAACAGCACCCGAATCGCTTTGGTAGTCATCAACTGCTTTTAACAAACCAATCAATCCGACTTGAATCAGATCATCAATCTCGATATGCGATGGAAGCTTTACCGCCAACTGACTGGCGATACGCTTTACCAGCGGTAGATGCTGGTTGACGAGATGATCGGTCGGCTGACGCGAGTGCACCTCGTATTCAGATAGCATGGCCTCAGTGCCGAACCGCATGGGTCTGCTGACTCAATAATTGCTCGACAAAGAAACCAACGCCCGAGCTTTGACTGCTTGGCGCCAAACGATTCAAGCGTCGACCCGCATCACGGATTGCAGTCGCGGCTGCCGATCGAGGATAAGCACTGACCAAGGCTCGACGCTCTTGCACTGCACGGCGGAGGTACATATCCGTGGGAATGCCCCCCAAATAGCCAAGCTCGATGTCGAGGTAGCGGTCGCAAACATTAGCAATCCGCTCAAATAGCTGTTTACCCTGCAGGGGGTTATCCACCTGGTTAGCCAAAATCTCAAAGCGACGAATATCTTTCTTTGCTCTCAAGACCTTCATTAACGCATAAGCATCTGTAAGCGATGCGGGCTCGTCACATACCACCAAAACCGCAGTTTGGCATGCCGCCACAAACGTTTGCACGGTATGGTCGATACCGGCACCCGTATCCACGATCAGCACATCTGGGGGTATCAACTGGTCAGATAGTTGTCGAATCAACGTTTCTTGTTCAGCGCTTTGCATTTCGACCATTTTTGAAATACCCGACGCAGCAGGAATGACACGAAGTCCCTCAGGACCATCGACAACGACGTCAGCCAGCGTTTTGCCACCTGATACAACGTCTGCCAATGTGTGCTTTGGTTGCATTCCTAACACAACGTCGACATTGGCTAGGCCCAAATCCGCATCAAATAACATCACATCTAGACCTTCCATTGACATAGAAACAGCCAGATTGACCGCGATGTTGGTCTTACCGACACCGCCTTTACCACCCGTGATAGCAATCACTTGCATGGTACTTCCCCTACTCACTAACGATTGAACTACGCCAGTGTAACCCTTTGGGAACTCCGCGATAGTCGTATCGTAGTTCATGTACTGCAACATGGTTATACCGCAACCTTAAGTTGTTGATTTTTCCGATCGAGGTTACGCCGCGCCAACCGCTTAGATTCGTTGATAAGCCCCTCGGCTGTTATCTGCAGCAACCCCTGATTCGTGGCATCAGCAACACCAGCAATAGGTAGCTCTCGACCTGCGAGAATCCCGAGCACAGCACCGAGTGACGTAGCTTCTTCAAGCCCTGACAGAATGGCTCCAACCACAGGCAACTGCTCTGCATGATGAGATAACAACTGAAGATACTCCCCCTGAGCAGAGCAAGGCAGAACGAGAAGTGCTGTAAGGCCGGCCCGCTGACCCAGTAGTGCTGACAGGGCAGGATCCTGAGACCCTTTAGATGGGAGTAAGTCCGGGGTTTCAATGAATACTTGTCGGCAATGTCTGACAGCTGCCAAAGCTTTTTTGAGTGAAGCCGCATCGGGTGCCATGTAACTGGCAATATCTCGCTCATGACAAAAACGACCCAGAGCTGATGAAGGGTCTTCAAGCATACTAATAATGGCGATATCGCCCGTCGTGTATTGACTAAGCGCGACATCAACTAGTTGCTTGATCGCCAGCACTCTGTCGGTACCACCCGCACCAACGACCGCTTTGATTCGCAGGCCTGACTGCTCCACCTCCGTCAGAACCTCAATGCGCGAGGCCAAATTTGCAATTGCTTGACGCCAACCGTCATCCAGCTTCGCATTATTCGGAATAGGCTCAACCAGCTCATTTATCAGAACACGATCGAGACCAAGCATCGAAAGGCGCTGCTCAATCGTAGCCATTACTGGGCGCTTGCCTGCCGTGTCTTGCCACTGACGCTCTCCAAGAGCAGCGTGCAATGTTTCGCTAAGATCCGTCAGCTCGCGTTTAAGGTGCGCCAGCGCAATCTCATTAGTACCACCGCCCAGCGAATCACCGGCGGGTCGAGCCTGTTCGATTGCCGAGACGACATTGCCTGTCTCGAGCATTGCACAAATCTCAACACCTTCCGTCGTTCGCTTATTCGAGAGAATGAGAGCCTCGGGGCCCATCACTGCACGAACCTGCTCAAGCGCAAGTTTATTAGTGCGTCCCGTGAAGCGTTGTACGTTCATATTGTTCTCCTAAACCGCCAAATATTTGACGTAAAAACCGCTAAATCTTCGCTACGTGATGAATACTGCAATTAGTGGGCCAACTTTTTAATTTTGACCACCTACCGTAGTTACAACGCGAATATTCTTGTCGCCTGGTATCTCTTCGTACGCCAAGATATAAAAATTACTCATCCGCCCGCGTAGCAATTTCGACAGAAAGCCGCGAATAATGCCTGACACTAGTAAGGCAGGACTCGCACCCTCTGCTTCCATCTTGCCTGCGGCTTCACCGATCCCCTTGACCATGGTGTCAAGCAAATTAGGTTCGATGACACCTTGATTGTTCTGCACCGCACTGCTCATCATCTGCTCCAGCTGTGGATCTAACACCATGACCGGCAACTCGGGGGCAGTACCTGCTACTGACTGAAAAATAGATGGGCCAAGCGCTACTCGCACTTGGGCAGTGAGCTCCTCAGGATTGTTTTCCAGCCCTCGATGAATGGATAGGGTCTCTGCAATCGTTCGCATATCACGAATTGGCACACCTTCGTCTAACAAGCTTTGCACGACGCGCGTCACATCTGCCAAAGACATGGTCCCCGGAACCAGGTTTTCAACCAATTTTGGTGCCGTTTGCTTAAGGCGCTCAAGCAGCTGCTGAACATCATCCTGCCCCACCAATTTGGCTGCGTTGTTCTTCAGCAGCTGACTGAGGTGTGTCGCAATAACCGTCGAGCCATCAACTACCGTATAGCCCGCTGTTTGGGCAGCATCGCGTTGCGTCGGGGCAATCCATAAAGCGTCCAGCCCGAACGTCGGATCTTTGGTTGGAATACCATCTATTTCTCCGAATACCTGTCCCGGGTTAATCGCCAACTCTCGGTCAGGGATGACCTCTCCCTCGCCCATGCTGACACCATGAATGCTTATACGGTATTTGTTTGGGCCTAAATCCAAGTTATCCCGGATGTGAACCGAATCGACAAGAAAGCCAAGTTCCTGGGATAGCTTTTTACGCACGCCTTTGATGCGGCTCAATAAGTCTCCACCTTGACTGGCATCCACTAAAGGAATCAATCGGTAGCCCACTTCCAAACCAATCTGATCGAGGCTCGATACATCCTCCCAGCTCAACTCATTATTCTTAGGTTGCACATCAGCCTCGGGCTTAGCCTCGAGTATTTCGGGAACCAGCCCCTCCTGCGACCGCAAGTAACCCGCCACACCCAGCAGCGTGGCCATAGAAATAAATACTAGGTTTGGCATCCCCGGCACTAAACCCATGGTGCCAATGATCCCTCCTGCGACGTACAGAACTTTAGGATTATTCGTCAGCTGCTTGGATAACTCGGCGGACATGTCCTGCTCACCTGAGACGCGCGTAACAATAATCGCTGTCGCAGTAGACAAGAGCATTGACGGGATTTGTGCGAC
>JAACDF010000152.1 GCA_009937065.1 Gammaproteobacteria bacterium
CACATTGCTCTCAACCGCCAATGCAATGGTCTCATCGGAGAGGAGGGAAGCGTGCTCTAGCGAGTGCACGCCCGCTAGGATGGCGTCTCGACCTGATTGGTCACTGTGCACATGGGCTGTGACCTTCACGCCATGTTGTTTTGCTACTGCCACGACGGCTTGAATATCATCCTGATGCATCTCCGGTGCACCGGGTTTCGTGCCTGTCGAGAAAACAGCACCAGATGCAATGACCTTCAGAAAGTCAGCGCCGTTATCAATCGCTTTTCTGGCTCGCTCGGCGAATTCCTCAGGCGTTGACGCAATGCCCTGTTGAGATTCGGCGGGTATCTGGTCAGCCGGTATCTCGGGGAACGTTAGGTCACCTCCGCCCTCCGGTATGGTGAGATAGGGCCCCGCCGATTGAATTCTCGGACCGACAGCATCTCCCGCATCAATCTTTGCTCGCGCCATGGCAAGTGTGTCCGGAAACCAGGCCCCCGCATGTCGTACCGTTGTAAAGCCGGTATGCAATGTGGTGGCTGCATTTCTCAATATCAACGCAAGGTTGTCCTCTTGCGTGCGACGCGCATAGACTCCGTAGTCAGCGGCATCTTCAGGGTTCGCATCAAAATGTACGTGAGTATTAATAAGGCCGGGAAGACAGGTGTAACCGCTAAGATCAAGGTCTACGGAATTTTCGGGCCTGGTGTCAGTGATTGAGACGATTAATCCGTCTCGTATTGTCAGAGTCTTTGATTCAAGTACTTCATCCGAGACGCCATCAATCAGGCTACCGCACTTCATCACTAACTCGCGTTTTACTGGCGCCTCGGTTTCGTCAGCGGCATTTGCCGAGGTAATAGTCATGGCAGCAATAAGAATGACTGCCAAGCCATTGGTTTTTAACAAGCAGCAAGCGACCGGTGGGATATTTTGTGTAGACATAGTACTGGTGCCCGACTGAGGTTTCGATTTGATTGAGAATGTTGAGTGCTGAGACGTTTGCCGATGGGCGACCTTTAGACGGGAGGGCCTTCACACATTTATCAGTTCAGTACTCGGTAGCCTCTGCCGCGTAGACACTGTTTTACGACACGTTCTGTCTCACGAACGCCTTCCTGCGCGCCGCGGACGCCACCGGTGACAGCACCTACGCCCGCACCGCGCTCTGCGGAGTCTGGCCCTCGGTTGACGATTGCGCCAATCGCGCCACCAACAACGGCGCCACCAACCGCGCCACGAGCAACTTTTTCTCCGGTACGAACTTCATCGGCATAGGCCTCGCACTCTTCCTTGTCAGCGTAATAGCGGCTCATATCGACACCTTTACGATCAATAATAGGTTCATCGACAAAAGGTCGATTACTCGCACATCCCGTTAACCAAAGGCCCAAAGTCAGTATCAAAACAACTCGCATAACCACCTCTCAATTGCACGTCACCTGCTAAGTATACGGCTGGTATGACTATACCCTTCTATGAATTGAGTCGCTTTTTGATAGACAACTCTGTGTTGCCTATAATGCTTAGGCGGCAAATTCTGCAATACTGGTTTGTGACAAAGTTTACAAAAATTTGAGGATAGATATGCTTGGGTTCAATCGACGGCTTCGACGCGCGCTAGCTACCGTAGCAGTGACTTTACTAGCTCCCCTGGCGTATTCCGCTGAGGTGGTCACCGGATACTGGAGTGATGTCAGCGAGAACGAACCTGTGGTTCAGACTTCTCTTTCTCCCAAATCATCCCCGAATCCGAGTGAAAGTCGCCTGCTCAAATTCAATTTGGCGCAGTTACGCGATGCCCTCAGCGGCGCAGCGGCGACCAACATTATGCTGCCCGACCCCTACGGAGGTGCGGTTGAATTTGCGTTACGACCCTCGTCAGTCATGCCAAAGCAGTTGGCGACGCGCTACCCCGAGATTCGTGCTTTTGAAGGTGTGGCGCTCCATGACTCCGCTACAACTATACGACTCGAACTCTCCTCGAAAGGGTTGACGGCCCAAGTACTTGGCGCCGGGAATCGCTGGCTTATAGACCCTGTGAAGGGTCTGAGTCCTGAATTTGCGCGGAGCTATAAGTATTCAAAGTCTTTTCACACCAAAGATGAGGCTTTCTGCGAATTGGAGTCCACCGGCGTGTTTGGAGGGGGCAGTGCTCCCAATAATCGATTCAAAGGCACAACTCGGCGGGCTAAGAGTACGGGCGAATCCGTGAAAACCTATCGGCTCGCCGTCGCAACGACCGGTGAATACGGCTTTTACCACGGTGGGACTACGGCCTCAGCACTTGAGGCTGTGGTCGCGACTATCAACCGCGTAGATGGCATTTTTGCGTCAGAGCTGGCCATACGATTTCAATTAGTCGATGACAATGATGCTGTCGTATTTGCAGACCCTGATACAGATCCCTTTACCGGCAATGATGATGCAGGGACTTTGATTGATGAGTCCCAGGCTCAGATTGACTTGCTAATCGGCACCGAAAATTATGACATCGGGCACACGCTGAGTACCGGGGCTGGTGGTCTTGCTGGTCTAGGCGTGGTGTGTAGAGAAGGAAATAAGGCATCGGGAGTAACAGGCTCCAGCACCCCTGAGGAAGATTTCTTTGACGTCGACTACGTGGCGCACGAACTAGGACATCAGTTTGCCGCCGATCACACCTGGAATGGATCGAATGGCGGCTGCGGGGCGCAGCAGCGTGGACCCGATAGCGCCTACGAGCCAGGCAGTGGCTCCTCTATCATGAGCTACGCGGGCCTGTGTGGCGCCGACAACATTGCGAGCGCCGTTGATGCACTGTTCCACCACCAGTCGTTTGATCAGATTATCGGTTACACAACAGAGGGCCCAGGTTCAGTCTGTGGCAGCGAGGCTGTCTCTGGAAATACGGCACCACAAGTTGATGCTGGCTCTGACTATGTGGTCCCAAAGCAGACGCCACTGGTAGTGAGCGGCTCAGCGACTGACCAGGAGCAAGGTTCATTGCTTTATAGCTGGGAGCAACGAGATTTAGGACCGCAGGCGGCACTAACCGATCCTGATGATGGACAATTTGCATTATTTAGGATGCTGGATTCGGCATCAACTCCCGAGCGTTATCTTCCAGCATTGGCAACAGTCGTCTCTGGTACTCCTGATTTGAGTGAGCGAATTCCACAGGTGGGCCGTGAGATGACCATGCGGCTGACAGTGAAGGATGGTGCTGGTGGTGTTCAGTCCGATGATATTGTGGTCTCTGTCGATGGCGATTCTGGTCCTTTCGAGATCGTTTCACCCAACGGTGGCGAGCAAGTGGGGCGGTCAAAGACTGTTGAATGGGACACGGGCTTCACCGAGCAAGCGCCTGTGAGTACACCGATGGTGGAGATTTACCTCTCCACTGATGATGGTGAAACTTTTGATCAGCTTGTCGACACGGTGGACAACATAGGCTCGGCCAACATCAATTTCCCCGCGGGCATCCAATCTCAGGACGCGCGTTTGATGATCAAGGGAGCGGACAATATTTTTTATGACGTGTCGGATGCAGCATTCCAGCTGGATTCCGACCGGGCAGTGCCTCCCACACCTGGTCTTGATCGCGTTGAGGCTGGAGATGCCAAGCTGACGCTCTACTTTGATGAAGGTCAGCCAAACGGTGTGGTTACCGATACCTACGAGGCCTATTGCGCCAATGCCGTTGTTGCAACTGAAACTGAGTACTCAGTTGAGGTGAATTTTCCTTTTGACGAAAACTCGCCAATTTCAAGTGAGTTACAAATTGAGGACGATAGAAATATTGAAACTGACGGAATTAAGGTGCCGATTAATCTCACCCACAGTTGGCGTGGTGACGTCGTAATCGATCTCATATCCCCACAGGGAACGCCAGTCCGTTTGAAGGAGCTTAATCCTGATGACGGGCCCACTCCGGAAGGAGAGGGCGTCATCGAAACCTACCCAATTACTGCACTACCTTCTGAGTCGCTAGATGCCTTTGCTGGTGAGAGCGCCCTTGGCACCTGGACAGTGAACGTGACGGACGAGCAGGATCTGGACTCAGGTGAGTTGATCAACTGGGGAACCACGCTTGATTCACGGTCTCTGCCTTCCTAGGGCACTGCGTCCGGAGCCTCTTCGCCACTTGTAGTGGAAGGGCTGATCAATGGCGAGACCTATGACTGTCGGGTGACCCCATTCGCAGAGGGCTGGCCTGGCGAGAGCGTGAGCTTCCCACCGGCGATCCCCGTGGGAGCAGACGGTAATTCGCTGACTCCAACCTTTGCTGCGCTGACGAGCACTGCAGATGGCTTCACGGTGC
>JAACDF010000153.1 GCA_009937065.1 Gammaproteobacteria bacterium
ACAACGATGCCGGCGGTCATCATCCAGCCGAAATCGATCACCGGCTTGATACCCGCGACAACCAATGAGGTGAACGCCACCATGGTCGTAACTGCCGTGTAGAAGCACGGCACGAACATGAGTTGCGCCGCACGCACCGCCCTCGTAGCACGGGGTAAATCAGGTTCTTTCACCTCGAGTTCCCGATAGCGCACCACCAAATGAATAGCGAGTGCCAACGCTACTACCAGAAGAACGGCGACGAAGTTGGAAGAAATAACTGTCATCCGCCAGTCTGTAAATCCTAGGATACCCAGCATGACCAAGGCCGAGAGCGAGCAACTGACAATAGGTACGATCACCCATCGGTAGTCACGGAAGATCAGTGCCAGCATACCGACCATGACGCCAATAATAGCCAGCCCAAAGGTCACGAGGTCGTCCTGGACAAAATCGAGCATATCGGCTGCGATCATAGGAACACCACCCACAAAGATTCGGCTTTGCCCTCGATAGGCGTCCGCCACAGCGCGCACACTGGCAACCAGCTCCGCGCGCTCGGCATTTACGGTGCGCGTTGCCTGATCGTAAGCCGATTCCACACCGGCTAGTTCGTCTTCAACCTCTGGTGATGCGCCGGCCGTAACCTGACGACGTAATTTCTGTCGCAGGTCACCCAATCGCTCGATGTCTTTATTGGGCTCTATGGTGACCTGAACGGCGGTGAGATCCCCTCCCTCACTCACCAGCAAATTTCTATACAGCTGGCTAGTTGTAAACTCGGTGAGCGCAAGTCCACGATCCACCATCGGGTTGCGCAGTGTGGAGATGGCATCTAAGTCCGATAAATCGGTCAGGGAAATAGGCGGGCTTTCCAATAAAGGCACGTCCAGCGCAGAAGTCACGCCTCTAACACCCTTTACTGCTTCCAAGTCTTCAACCATGGCCGCAAGGCCCTGGAGCGATTCGTCGCTTAACAATGGCGTCGCTGGCTCCCAGGTCAAAATTAGGAATTCATAGCTCTCGTAGCGATCGGTTGCCTCTCTGAAAAAAGCCAAATCCGGGTCGCCCTGAAGCAGCAATGAATCCGATGAGGCATCCAAGCGAACCTTGTCAAGTTGCGACACGGCGAGGCCGGCCAGGCCAACCATTAAGAGAACAACTAAACCAAAGTGGCGAGAGATCGCCCGCTCATAAATCGACAAACTGAAAACTCCGTGAAAGCTGTCCTACGATGACAGCGATTGTAGCAACTGCCGGTGCAGACCGGAGAAGCTTCCGTTACTCATGATCACAACATGATCACCGCTATGAAGTTGCTGTACTAACGTGTCATGCAGATGATTCGTATCTCTGAACACAAAATGTCCATCGAGTTCCGATGTGGTCTCGGTCATTGTCCACTCTAGACCCTCAGGCTCGTGCCAAAAAACCAGGTCAGCGCACTGAGTTGCAGGAATGAGTTCTTGCTTGTGCGTTCCACGCTTCATCGTGTTTGAACGAATCTCTATCACCGCGATGACTCTTTGTTTATCGGCGGCACCACGAAGACCCTCAAGTGTTGTTTTAATGGCTGTTGGGTGATGTGCGAAATCATCATAGACAGCGATATTATTGGGCGTCCCCAACAGTTCTAGCCGTCGCTTAACGCCTTCGAATCGGCACAGGGCCTGACAGGCCTCCTCAACGCTAATGCCAATATCGTGCGCAGCAGCTACAGCCGCCAACGCGTTTTCAGCATTGTGGCGGCCAATGATCCCCCAAGTAATCAATGCGCAATCGCCGTGCGGCGAGCTGATCTGGAACTCGCCAAAGTGAGTATCCCGCGCCTGTAGCGACCAATCATCCGGTGAGCCAGTGTCAATGCGACTGATAGGAGTCCAGCAGCCGCGACCTAAGACCTCATCAATCGCCTCACCCTTGCTAGCGATAATGTGTCCACTCGATGGAACACAGCGGACCAAATGATGGAACTGTGTCTGAATGGCATTGAGATCAGCAAAAATGTCGGCGTGATCAAACTCAAGATTGTTCATCACTAGGGTTTGAGGCTTGTAGTGAACAAACTTTGAGCGCTTATCGAAAAAGGCCGAATCGTACTCGTCCGCTTCTACCACAAACGGCCCCTGTCCCAGTCTCGCAGACCCCTCAAATCCAAACGGTACGCCCCCAATGAGAAAGCCAGGATTCAACCCCTCGCATTCGAGTATCCAGGTCAACATGGACGACGTGGTGGTTTTGCCGTGGGTGCCGGAGATTGCGGCAACGTGTCGACCTTGCAGAAGGTTTTCACCTAGCCATTGCGGGCCGGACACGTAGGGTATTTGATGATCAAGCACATATTCGACGGCTTCATTACCCCGTGACAGGGCATTTCCTATCACAACTAAGTCGGGGGCAGGCTTCAAATGCTCAGAGGAATATCCTTCCTCGACTGCGATGCCCGCCGTCTCAAGCATTGTGCTCATAGGGGGGTACACATTGGCATCAGATCCTGTCACCTCGTACCCCAACTCGCGAGCTAGAAGTGCCACCCCACCCATGAAGGTTCCACAAATACCGAGTATGTGTACGCGTTTAGACATCAAGCGCTCCAAAATGCAGGGACAAGCGTATCATGTTCTTTGCGATCTTAAGTCAGCCGCGCAAGGAGACACCGATGTCTGCAGATCAAGCCCCAAACGCCTTCTATGCTCAATCGGGTGGTGTCACGGCTGTCATCAACGCCAGTGCTCTCGGGGTAATCGAAACGGCCGCGGCCTATCCCGACAAGATTGGAAAAATCTACGCAGGGCAGAACGGTATTCTCGGCGCGCTGCGCGAAGAACTGATAGACGTTTCACAAGAATCCCCAGACGCCATTAGAGGTCTCATGACAACGCCCTCGGGGGCTTTTGGCTCCTGCCGTTATAAATTAAAAGGCTTCGATGAGAACCGAGCAGAATACGAGCGTTTAATCGAGGTCTTCCGGGCTCACAACATCCGCTACTTCTTTTACAACGGCGGTGGTGATTCGGCCGACACCTGCCAAAAGATTTCCGAAATTGGCGAGAAAATGGGATTTCCGCTTCAGGCCATTCATGTTCCCAAAACCATTGATAACGACCTACCTTTTACCGACAACTGCCCAGGGTTCGGGTCGGTTGCCAAATATGTCGCCCTATCAACCCAAGAGGCCGCGATGGATATCGCTAGTATGTGCGCGACCTCCACGAAGGTCTTCATATTAGAGGTCATGGGTCGACACGCCGGTTGGATAGCGGGCGCTGCGGGATTGGCCGCACAAAAGCTGGGCGATGCACCGCACATTATTTTATTCCCTGAGATAGCCTTTGATGAGGCGCGATTCCTTGCCAAGGTAAAAGAAACGGTCGAGACCTACGGATTCTGTGTGATCGTTGCATCGGAAGGCACTCAAACGGCTGATGGCGAGTTGCTGTCGGGGTCAACATCCAGAGATGCCTTTGATCACGTCCAATTAGGGGGCCTCGCGCCAAAGCTTGCCAACCTGATTAAGCGAGCTCACGGCTACAAGTATCACTGGGCCGTTGCAGATTATTTACAGCGAGCTGCGCGTCACATTGCGAGTCAGACAGACCTCGATCAGGCCTTCGCGCTAGGCAGAGCCGCCGTCGATCTTGCGATGGAAGGAAAAAATGCGCTGATGCCCACCATAGAACGAATAGGCGATGCTCCTTACCAATGGCAAATTGGGACAGCGCCGCTAGACGAAGTCGCGAATCAAGAAAAGATGATGCCAAAGAGCTTTTTCAGTGACGATGGCTTCGGCATCACAGCCGAGGCTCGTCGCTACTTTGCTCCTCTCATTGTGGGAGAGGCCTATCCAGACTACGCAGATGGTTTACCCATTTATGTGAAGCTCCAGAAGCATCTCGTGGATAAAAAGCTTCCCCCTGACGAGCGCTGGTGACCCTAGAGGACGTAACGCGCAAAAATCTCACTCAAGCACTGAGACAGCAGTTCATACCCTTCAGGTCTGAGATGAGGAGAGTGGCTCCATAAGCCAAGAAGTGCTTCTGGAGACTGGTACTGTCGCAACTGCTCTGCCCGCGGCTGATAACTCAAGTGCCACGGCTCTATCGACACCCCCCCCCGATCAGCATCATAAGGGCGCTGAAAGCCGTGAGATTGTCCGGTCGCAATCGCCTGGTCCAGCCAACCTGTGAGTTCGGCAAAGTAGCCAGTTTCACTGTATTCACTGGGTATCAACGCCAGGTTTTGACCTTGGGGTAATAGGGTCGGGTCAAAGACGTCGAGATCGGTACCCCAATGATGACGGGATGTTCCGGGCAATGCTGAGAAACGCAGTATGTGATGCAGCCATTGCTCGTCAGAACATGCCTCCCGACTGAGTGGGCGATCGGCATCATCCAGTACAGGACGATCACCCCGCCACTTCGCATTAAAAATATTCAGTTGAGACTCATAGGACCTATAACTCGAAGCCGCCACCAATTTGAAGCCCGAGGCCCTTGCGTCTTGCTGAAGCAATGTGAAATGTTGCGATACTTGGGAGTCCAGCATGGTGCGCTCATCATGCGCCACCAGCCCATGCTCAGAGAGTCCTAACGCAAGCAGTTGGTCCGTCATGTTTTGAATCGATGCCTCATACCAGAGCCGTAATTATGCGTTCTCTGTTCCATGTTACAAACGCACTCAAAAGCTGCTAGTCAACAGCCCTCAATTCTGATAGCTTCCCGTGCCCAATCGCGCAGGTCAACTGCGTCCCACTACGCATGCGTTTCAACGGAAACCCATATGGCAACTAAGAAGACAACGGAAACCAAGGCGAAGGCTACCCCTAAGGCCAAAGTAGCCAAGGCTGAGCCAAAGGCCAAGGCGGCACCTAAAGCTAAAGCAGCGCCAAAAGCTAAGGCGGCTCCAAAAGCTAAAGCGGCTCCGAAAGCAAAGGCAGCGCAAAAAGCGAAAGCGGCACCGAAAGCAAAGGCAGCGCCAGTAAAGAAAGCGGAAGCAAAGGCAAAGCCTGCAGCGACTCCGAAAGCGAAAGCGGCACCAAAAGCAAAGGCCAAATCAAAGGCTAAAGCACCAACCAATGTGGCTCGTGCTGTTGGCAAGGTGGAGAACTTCGATAACTTTAAGCCATACAAGCCCTCGCGCGGTGAAAGTTATATGAACGAGGAGCAACTCGAACATTTCCGTCAGCTTCTCCTTACCTGGAGATCCGACTTGGTAAATGAAGTTACAAAGACTGTTGGGCACATGAAGGATGAAGCTGCAAATTTCCCTGATCCGGCGGACCGAGCGACGCAGGAAGAGGAATTCAGCCTCGAACTGCGTGCACGAGATCGTGAACGTAAGCTGATCAAAAAGATCGACAGTACGTTAGAGCGAATTTCGATCGATGATTACGGTTACTGTGATGCCTGCGGTATCGAGATCGGGGTTCAACGACTGGAAGCTCGACCCACGGCGACCCTTTGCATCGACTGCAAAACCTTGGCAGAAATCAAGGAACGCCAAGAGCTGGGTTAACACTCGGGGGCATGGCGGACTTGATGTATCGAGGACGATTCGCTCCATCCCCTACGGGCCCACTTCACATGGGCTCTTTGGTCACGGCGCTAGGTAGTTTTCTTGATGCACGGTCGCATCACGGAGAGTGGTATCTGCGTATCGACGATATCGATCCTCCTCGTCATGACAAACGCAGCTTTGAGTCAATTCCTCGTTGCTTGGAAAGCCACGGCCTAGTGTGGGATGGCGACATCATTCTGCAAAGCCAGCGTCGAGAGGCACATGAGGACTATCTCTCCAAGCTAAGACACGAAGGTTATTTGTTTGACTGTCTCTGCACGAGAGCAACACTTGGCGACCGAGGCGCATGCGTTTCCTCCTGTAGAGGCCACATTAATATCGATGGCAGTGTTCGTTTCCATCTGCCGATCGATGCCCCCGAGATACTTGACGACTTGTTTCTTGGCCAAGAGCACACTGATTCTCTGCCAGAAAACTTTATTGTGAAGCGCAGAGATGGACTGATTGCGTATCAGCTTGCGACCGCAGTTGATGACCTTGATGAGGGTTACACCCATGTGATCCGTGGCTCAGATCTACTTGAATCGAGCTTGCGCCAAATGGTGATTCATCAGGCCCTCCGACGACCATCACCCGAGTATGGCCATCTCCCCATCGTCACTGATAAGGCGGGCATCAAGCTCAGCAAGCAGACGGGCGCATTAGCCGTTGATCAAAACACCCCCATCTCCAATCTGCGGGAGGCGTTGGCGTTTTTAAAGCAACCCAGTCCTCCGAAAGACATAGATCGCGTTGATGACATTTTGCACCACGCAATCATTAATTGGCGACGCGACACCCTCAAATCTGGAAATCTGTAACTTTTCAACACGATAAGTGTTACCCAAGTGACATTTATGTAAATGTTCGTGTTAGCCTTTCCGGCGATTCTTGGGAGAAAAGGGTTGTAATGCTTACGGTTCTCTTGCTCGACGATGACCCCATCAGTGCCACTCATACAGCAGACGACCTGGCGGCTGAAGGGCTAAAGGTGATCAAAGCATCGCCATTCTCGGCATTGGGTGCGATTAAAAACGCAGAGCGAGTGGACGCTGCCATCCTCGACCCTGGGCGCAATGAGGCAGGCGCTAATCAACTCATTGCTGATCTTCACCCGGTCCCAGTGTTCATCCATGCACAACACGCATCTCTGCGATCGGCTGTAGACCTAATGAAGGCAGGTGCGCGCGATTACTGGGCGAAGCCAGCGCCAATAAGAGATGTTCTTGACGCTATTCGCCGCGCATCAGTTGCCACCGCACAAAATACGGAGAGCGCAACACCTGCTGTCGAAGCCTATGTTGGGAAGTCGCTCGGCATGCGCACGCTAATGACGATGGCGAACAAGGCTGCCAAGGCCCGCTCAACCGTTTTAGTTATTGGGGAGACAGGTACAGGAAAAGAACTTGTCGCTCGCCACATTCATCAAACAAGCGAACGATCTAACAAACCGATCATCTCGGTCAATTGTGCTGCGATTCCAGAAACACTGATTGAGTCTGAGTTATTCGGCTACGAAAAAGGCGCCTTTACGGGCGCGAATGCCCAGCGAGTAGGGCTGATCGAGGCTGCAGACGGCGGCACTCTTTTTCTCGACGAAATCGGCGAGCTCCCGCCCTCAGCGCAAGCCAGACTACTGAGATTCATCCAAGAGGGCGAGATTCGTCGCATAGGCTCAGTAGAGAGTGCCAGCGTCAACGTCAGGCTCATTTGCGCGACTCATCGAAATTTGATGGAACTCGAGAATACCGATGCCTTCCGTCGGGACCTGTTTCATCGCATCAACGTGCTCAGACTCGAACTGCCTCCGTTGCGTGAGCGTGGCGACGATATTGAAGGCCTAACTAATTGGCTGATCAAACGTGTCGCGGGACGCCTGGGTATGGAGATCAAACCCTTCTCAGATGAGGCCTATCAAAGGCTGCTAGATTACACTTGGCCTGGAAATGTGCGCGAATTAGAGCACACTATCGAGCGCGCTCTGGTCATGGCTGATAGCAAACTCATCACGGTGAGCGACCTTAATCTGCCCCCCCCTATCCCCGCTATGTCAGCGCTCAACAAGTCGTCTGTCGTAGAGTCACCGACAGAGACCCCCGGCGCCAAATCAGCGGGCGATATGGACACCGAGGAGTTGTCGCTTGAAGATTACTTTCAGCGCTTCGTCCTGGAAAATCAGGATGCAATGAACGAGACAGAACTAGCGCAAAAGCTGGGCATAAGCAGGAAGTGCTTATGGGAGCGTAGACAACGATTCGACCTCCCCAGAAACCGTAAGCGAGGCGCTGCGTAGTCGCCCACATCGTGCGATATGTAACATTGGGGGTTTACTTCGGTAACACTTTTGTAACGAATGAGAATCGGGTATCCGTCTAAAAAACACTAAGCCATTGTTTCTTATTGCAAAAATATGAGTGGCATGGCAAATGCAGTGAATGTGACAGAGCCAAAATAAAAATAAGCGGCCGAATAAAAATAATATGTGTCACTACGGACCTGGGCGGGGAAGGTAACTTCCCCCAGTTTCTTTTTTTCCCCTCACCGCACCTGAATTGATAAGATCGCGGCTTGTCGCCATCGAGTCATGTACTGTGCAAACAATCGATTCCAAGAACCTCATAGATCACACGGCGTTGTCGCGTGCTGCGGTCTCTGTCGTCGAACGGCTTTGCGATAATGACTACAGCGCCTTCATTGTCGGTGGCGCTGTTCGAGATCTTCTCTTAGGTAAGCGGCCAAAAGATTTTGACGTAGCGACCAATGCCACGCCTGAGCAGGTAGTCGCTTTATTCAGGGGATCGCGCATCATTGGACGCCGATTTCAAATTGTCCACGTAAGAATGGGCAGAGAGATCATCGAAGTAACAACCTTTAGAGGGCACCATGAAGATGGGGCAGCTCAGACCGCGGTTAAATCTCAGAAGGGCCTCTTGCTTCGCGATAATGTCTACGGGACGCTTGATCAGGATGCTGCAAGGCGCGACCTCACCATCAACGCGCTTTACCTTGATCCCATTGATCAACTGATACTAGATGACCTCAACGGATTGGAGGACATTCGACAGCGTGTAGTTCGCATTATAGGAGACCCCGCGACCCGGTATAGCGAAGATCCGGTGAGGATGCTACGAGTAGTCAGGTTTGCGGCGAAACTCGGTTTCTCTATCGAGCAAGCGAGTTCAGCTGCGATTAGCCAATGTCGGCACCTGCTCGCCGACATTCCAGCAGCGCGCCTTTTCGATGAAACCCTGAAACTTTTCATGGCTGGGTTTGCAGCACCTACGATTGAACACCTGACGACACACGGTCTACTTGAACCTCTATTTCCTGAGGCTCTAGGTGCCATGGAGGATGCGTCATCACGAACCCTTATCCTCAAGGCGATGGGTAATACTGACGCGCGTATTGCGCGCGGTAAGCCGGTTACTCCCGCTTTCCTGCTCGGTGCCTTGCTGTGGCCCGCGGTTGCCTATAAACGTCGCAATATTTCCAATACTGGTGCAGAGGGCTCCCCTATAAACGCCGCCGGCCAACAGGTACTAGCCATTACGCTGCAGCGCGTGGCCATACCTAAGCGATTCTCAATTCCCATGAGAGAAATCTGGGAACTTCAGCCGAGGCTCGAAAAGTGCTCATCAAAGCGTGTTAAGTCTGTCTTGTCACAACGCCGCTTTAGGGCGGCGTTTGATTTGTTGTTGCTAAGGGCTGAATCCTCCGACGAACTGAAAGCGACAGTGGCATTTTGGGAAGAACAGCAGCAGCTTTTCCCGGAGGTGGTTGGCAGTTTGCCGGCCACTGAGATTCCACAACGCAAACGACGACCTCGTCGACGAAAGCGCGACCAGTGACACTGACAGTCATCGCACTGGGATCCAATCTCGACAACCCACCCGAGCAACTCAAAGAGGCTTCTCGACGACTGTCACGACTTACTGGACTCACCGATTTAACCCTGTCCAGGGTCTATACCTCGCCTCCGATGGGTCCTCAGGACCAACCAGCTTTTTATAACGCTATCGCCACCTGCAATTACGCCGACGAGCCCTCGTGTCTTTTGACTGAGTTGCAAGGTATCGAGCACGCCATGGGGCGAGTTAAATTGCGTCTTTGGGGAGAGCGGCGTATTGATCTGGACATTATTCAAATGGGCGAGCGGTCCATCAAAGAGACCGATCTCGTGATCCCGCATCCGGGCATCAGTGGGCGTCTGTTTGTGGTGAAGCCGATGATTGACCTGCTTGGTCGTGATCACAAGGTGCCAGGACTGGCTGATCTTGGTACGCTTCGCGATGAACTAATGCATCACCCGATCTCACTGTGCGAGGACATTGATATCAACGGTGCAATACTGGCTTAGGCAGGTATGTTTTGACAGATGTAACCACACAGCCAATCGACCTTAAAGGCCGGGTTCCCCAGCCCTACATTGCGATTGAGGGGCCAATAGGCGTCGGTAAAACAACGCTGGCGAGGCAGCTTGCAGATCTATTTGACTATCAACTGCTGCTCGAAGACGCGCATGAAAATCCATTCCTCTCAAAGTTTTACGAAAATCGTCGTCAAAACGCACTGGCAACGCAGTTATTTTTCCTCTTCCAGCGTGTTCAGAAAATAGACGACTTGAAGCAGCAAGACCTCTTTAAGCCTCTGCGAATAGCCGACTTCCTCATCGATAAGGACCCCCTGTTTGCTCAGGTGAATCTTGATGCTGACGAGTACGGGCTCTATAGCAAGGTCTATAACCAAATGACTGTCGATGCTCCCACACCTGATCTTGTTATCTATTTGCAGGCGTCGGTAGATCGGCTGCTTGAGCGTATTGATAGACGAGGAATAGCGTCCGAGCGGACAATCAGCCGGCAATACCTCGAAGAACTTAATGAGGTGTACAGCGAATTCTTTCTCTACTACGATGCGGCGCCATTGTTAATCGTGAACGCCAACCAGATTGACTTAGTGAATCGGCATGGTGATTTTGCTCAATTAGTCGACTACGCTCTCGACATCAAAGCGGGACGCCACTATTTCAACCCAACATTCATTGATTAACGTAATTAGAAGAAGGACCAAGGAGCGGCCAGATCGATGTCGGACCGGATAACCACAAGCAAGCTTGAAGCCATGAAAACCTCAGGCGAAAAGTTTGTCATGGTCACAGCATATGACTCTACCTTTGCCCGAATCGTTAGCGATGCCGGGGCCGAGTGTATTCTCGTTGGTGACTCGCTCGGCATGGTGCTGCAGGGCCATGAAACAACGGTGCCCGTATCACTCGAGGCGATGGTTTATCACACTGAGTGTGTGGCTAGGGCGCGTCCAAGATCGATGGTTATTGCTGACCTACCATTCATGACCTATTCATCGCCCGACGTGGCGCTTGCCGCGTCAATGGAACTGATGCAGCAAGGCGCGCAAATGGTAAAACTCGAGGGCGGAACCTGGCTCAGCGAGACGATCCATCAGCTTGTACAGCGCGGCATTCCCGTATGCGCTCACCTCGGTCTGACGCCTCAGTCAGTCAACGTGTTTGGCGGCTATCGTGTGATGGGCAGAACGCCCAAGGAAGCAAAATCGATTCTCGCTGATGCGGTTGAAATTCAAGATGCGGGTGCCAGTATCCTTCTCCTCGAATGCGTGCCAGAAGAGCTGGCGGCCGATATCTCATCCAAACTTGATATACCCGTTATTGGCATAGGCGCCGGCGCTGGTACTGATGCTCAAGTTCTCGTCCTGCACGATTTATTGGGTCTAACAGAAAAGCCGGCCAAGTTCGTTGAGAACTTCATGGAAGGCGCTGACTCCATCCAAGACGCGATTGCCGCTTTTGTAAGAGCGGTTAAAGATGGCTCTTATCCAAAAGCACAACACACGTATCAGTAATTATGGAAGTTCTGCGCAGCCTTGAGGCAATGCACGAGTGGCGCGCATCGCTGTCACCCGATTACCGTTTAGGATTCGCGCCCACCATGGGCAATCTTCATGCGGGGCACATTGCGCTCATTCATAGAGCCCGACAGCGCAGTGACAAGGTCATCGCCTCTATCTTCGTCAACCCAATGCAGTTTGGTGCAGACGAGGATCTCGATGCCTACCCCCGTACGCTGGAGACGGACCTAGAAAAGCTCAAGGCCGCGGGAACAACGGCTGTCTTTGTACCTACAGCTAATGACATTTACCCCGATGGCCTCGCACAGCATACCTCGGTCGACGTACCCGGGCTCACCGATGTGCTCTGCGGTGCGTCACGGCCAGGGCATTTTCGTGGTGTTACAACTGTCGTTAGTAAGCTGTTAGGCGTTGTTAGACCCCATGTCACTGTCTTTGGTGCAAAGGACCTTCAGCAGGTGCTGGTGATAAAGAAAATGGTTCGCGATCTCTCGATTAATACGGAGATAGACATTGTACCCACCGTGCGCGAAGTGGATGGTCTGGCCATGAGTTCACGCAACGTCTATCTGAGCCAAAAAGATCGTTCGCTTGCTCCACTATTTTCAGAGACCCTAGAACGTGTCCGCGAACAAGTCGCGGAATCGCTTTCCGGCATAGATGGCATCATAGCGGAAGCCAAAGCGACACTGACCAACGCCGGTTTTGTAGTGGACTATCTCGAAGTACGTCATACGCATGACCTCTCCGAAGCATCATCACTGTCACAAGAAACCGCTATTTTCGGCGCAGCTAGTTTGGGTAATACCCGACTACTCGATAATCGAATTGTTTAGCCGGGCTGATACAGCAAGTCAGTGACTGGCTCCTGGCGGCGCCTTTGGCGCGGGTGCACTGGGCTCATGCAGGAAGTCCAGTAACTCAGCAACCTCGTTAGGCGGCGGCGCAGACACGCGACTCACGGAAAAGGCCACAACAAAGTTAACGACTGCGCCGACCACACCGAAGGCGTTGGGCTCAATCCCAAAGAACCAGTTAGGAGACATACCGCCAAGGAACGAGGTTCCTGGGATGAACATGATGCCCTTGTGCTGGAAGACATACAGCAGCGTCACTGATATGCCGGCTAACATGCCCGCCACCGCACCCTCGCGATTGACCCCGCGAGCAAAGATACCCATCAGTAACGCCGGGAAGAGGGACGATGCGGCAAGTCCGAAGGCCAGTGCCACGGTCCCAGCGGCAAATCCAGGCGGATTTAATCCCAAATAACCCGCGCCCAGCACGGCCGCAGCCATCGCAATACGAGAGGCCCTGAGTTCAGCCTTCTCGGAAATTGACGGCATGTACGTACTCTTCAGTAGATCATGAGAAATAGCGCTAGAGATTGCCAACAGCAATCCCGCGGCGGTAGATAATGCGGCCGCTAGACCACCCGCGGCCACCAGTGCAATCACCCAATTTGGCAGTTGCGCAATCTCCGGGTTCGCTAGGACCAGAATGTCGTTGTCGAGTTTTGTTAACTCGTTCGTTTCAGGGTCCGCCGTGTACTCAATTCGACCATCACCATTCAGGTCTTCAACCTTAAGTAAGCCCGTTTGCTCCCAGTTCTCGAACCAGGCGGGCCTGTCCTCTACAAGGAGGGCCTGTCCATCAGACTGTTGCATGGTGTCGACAATGTTCAGACGCGCCATCGCCGCGATTGCAGGTGCCGTTGTATAGAGAATCGCGATGAATACCAGCGCCCATCCAGCGGAACGTCTAGCGGCCGCCACGCTCGGGACCGTGAAGAAGCGAATGATGACATGCGGCAGCCCCGCCGTACCGATCATGAGAGAGGCGGTGAACGCCATCATGTTCAATGTACTGCCACGTAGCGTCGTGGTGTATTCCTGGAAACCAAGGTCAACCAGAATCATGTCGAGTTTATCTAGAAGATAGACGTCGCTACCAGCAAGCGTTGACCCCAAGCCCAATTGGGGAAATGGATTACCCGTCAGTTGCAAGCTAATGAAAATAGCGGGAATTGTGTAGGCGGTGATGAGCACAACATACTGAGCAATCTGGGTATAGGTAATGCCCTTCATGCCACCAACGACGGCATAGAAGAAAACGATAAACATCCCAATTCCGAGCCCGGTTTCGTAGTCCGTTTCCAGGAACCGTGAGAAGGCGACACCGACGCCTTTCATCTGACCAATAACGTACGTGACTGAACACAGGATAAGACAAATAACGGCAACCACTCGTGCCGTATCAGAATAGTAACGCTCACCGATAAAGTCGGGGACCGTGTACTTTCCGTACTTTCGCAGATAGGGCGCTATCAACAGGGCGAGTAGGACGTAACCACCCGTCCAGCCCATCAGAAATACCGAGCCGCCATAGCCGTTGTAGGACAGTGCGATAAGGCCAGCCATCGATATAAATGAAGCTGCAGACATCCAGTCAGCCGCTGTCGCCATGCCGTTAGCAATCGGGTGTACGCCCGCATCAGCAACGTAAAAATCTTTTGTCGACGATGCTCGGGTCGCAATCGCGATTGCGATATACAGCGCGAAGGTAAAACCAACAACCAGATAGGTGAGGAGCGTCAGACTCATTTCCGTGACTCCTTTCCACCATCAACATAGTCGCGCTCCAAACGGCTCATGACAGACGAAAATATGAAAATAAGTGCGATAAAAATGAAGATGGATCCCTGCTGCGCGAACCAGAAGCCGAGCTTATAACCACCGAGTCTTATTTCATTTAGCGGCTCGACCAGCAAAATTCCGAACCCGAAGCTGACAACGAACCACACAATCAAGAGGCGCAACATTAAACTCCGCACCTTGGCTGCAAACAGTTGCCGCCGCGCTACATTCTTATCGTCAGCCATTCGCTGGATATCTCCCTTTTCCAAACACATTTTGTTTCACTGCAGAAACACATACGGCATTATTGTTTTTAAGGTAAGACGCAAATTTTGCGTCAGCGCAGTGATAGAAACACAAGGATCCATTGCATGTCTAACGAGGCTATATATCCCATCCCATCAAATTTTTCAGACGCGCATATAACGCCTGAAAAATACCACGACATGTACCGTCAGTCACTGGAAGACCCAGAGACCTTCTGGAGCCAGCAAGCTTCGGAATTCTTGTCCTGGGATAAGACCTGGGAGTCGGTTTGCCAGAGTGATTTGTCTACAGGTCACGCACGATGGTTCGATGGTGGAAAGCTGAACGCATCCGTCAATTGTATCGATCGACACCTACCTGCACGTGCAGATCAGACAGCCATATTGTGGGAAGGCGATGATCCCGGTGAGAGTAAACACATTACTTATCAAATGCTTAAGGACGAGGTCTGCCGTCTCGCAAACGTTATGCATGACCAAGGTGTTCGTGCCGGTGACCGTGTCTGCATTTACATGCCCATGGTGCCTGAAGCCGCCTACGCAATGCTGGCCTGCACACGGATTGGTGCCATCCACTCGGTTGTCTTTGGCGGGTTTTCTCCAGAGGCGCTCAAAGATCGAATCAACGACGCCAGTTGTAGAATGGTCATCACCGCTGACGAGGGCCTACGCGGTGGCAAAAAAGTTCCCTTGAAAGCGAATGTAGACGCGGCGGTAGCGGACTGTCCCTCGGTCGACACGGTGATTGTGCTTGAGCGCACGGGCGCAGCGATTGACTGGGCATCCGACCGGGATATTGCCTACGCGGCGAGCACGCGTACCGCCAGCACTGACTTCGAGCCTGTATCCATGGACAGCGAGGCACCACTTTTCATTCTCTACACCTCTGGCTCGACTGGAATACCCAAAGGAGTGCTTCACACGACGGGCGGATATTTGTTGCAGGCGGCCAGCACCTTTAAATACGTATTCGACTATCGCGAGGGAGAAGTGTTTTGGTGTACCGCTGATGTTGGCTGGGTAACCGGACACTCCTACATTGTTTATGGACCCTTGGCTAACGGTGCCACAACGGTGATGTTTGAGGGCGTTCCCACCTATCCGGACGGCGGCCGTTGCTGGGAAGTTATCGACAAGCACCAGGTCAACACATTCTTTACCGCGCCTACGGCCATTCGCGCGTTGCATGCCCTGGGCGATCACTTCGTGACTCGCCACTCGAGGAAAAGCCTGAGAATCATAGGCTCGGTTGGGGAGCCCATTAATCCCGAAGCCTGGGAGTGGTATCACCGAGTCGTTGGCGATAGTCGCTGCCCCATCGTCGATAGCTGGTGGCAAACCGAAACTGGGGCAATGATGATCACCCCAATGCCTTCAGCTCACGCAATGAAACCAGGGTTCGCAAGCTTCCCCTACTTTGGTGTCGAACCGGCCCTCCTCGACGAGCACGGTAATGAAATCGAGGGTGAAGGCGCGGGCTATCTTGTCATTAAGCGTTCATGGCCGGGTCAAATTAGAACCGTCTATGGCGATCATCAACGACTCATTGACACCTACTTCTCAACCTACGAGGGTTACTACTTCACGGGTGACGGAGCGCTGCGCGATGCCGACGGTTATCTTCGAATTACGGGGCGCGTGGACGATGTGCTCAATGTATCGGGTCACCGCATGGGTACAGCGGAAGTGGAAAGTGCGCTCGTCCTTCACAAAGATATTTCTGAAGCCGCCGTGGTCGGTTACCCCCACCCCATCAAGGGGCAAGGTATTTATTGTTACGTTACACCCGTGACGGGCGTAGAGGATTCACCAGAGTTACGCGCTGAGCTCATTCAGTTATGTGTGAGAGAGATTGGACCTATCGCCAAGCCCGACGTAATTCAGTGGGCACCTGGATTACCCAAAACACGATCTGGGAAAATTATGCGCCGAATCTTGCGTAAGGTCGCTGAAAATGAGCTGGATAGTCTAGGGGATACATCCACCTTAGCTGATCCATCAGTCGTTGAGCAGTTGATAGCAGGTCGAGAGACAGCCTAGGTCGGATCCCAAGAAGCAGTTGCGCAGAGACCTAGAGACAGCTGCGAAAACACACAAGCAAAAAAAAGGCCCGCTACTGCGGGCCTTTTCACGACAGGCTTCCGTTACTTGGCCTCGTCCTCTTCAGCGTCATCAGACACTTCTTCAGAGTCCGCAGCAGCATCAGTAGTTTCTTCTTCCGCCACATCTTCTGAAGCGTCGTCCGAAATGTCCGCGTCTGAATCAGATACGTCAGTGGCTTCTTCAGTCACGACCTCATCAGCGACAACGTCCTCTGCCGCCTCTGCTGAATCATCAGATGACGCTTCTTCTACTACCTCATCTTCCAGAAGCTCTTTGATTGAGAGCTTAATGCGACCGCGTTGATCGACATCAAGACACTTAACCGTTACGTCCTGTCCCTCTGTCAGATAATCACTCACATTTTCAACGCGCTCGTTTGCGATTTGCGAAATGTGAAGCAGACCATCCTTACCGGGCAAGATTGTGATGAACGCGCCAAAGTCAACGATGCGAGCAACCTTGCCGGTATAAATTGCACCTACTTCGGCCTCCGCCGTAATCGCCATGATCATATCAACCGCCGCGTCGCGCGATGCTTGGTTCTGACCAAAGACCTTCACAGTGCCATCGTCATTAATATCAACCGTCGCACCCGAGTCCTCAGTGATCTGGCGGATGGTTGCGCCGCCCTTACCAATGATGTCGCGGATCTTGTCCTGGTCTACCTTCAGAGCCACCATGCTTGGCGCATTTTCGGAGGTAATCTCTCGCGCAGACTCCAGTACCGCATTCATCTGGCCGAGGATGTGGAGACGAGCGTGCAGTGCCTGCTCCAACGCCACTTCCATAATCTGCTCGTTGATGCCTTCGATCTTGATGTCCATCTGCAAAGCAGTGACACCCGCCGAGGTACCCGCGACTTTAAAGTCCATATCACCCAGGTGATCCTCATCACCCAAGATATCGGTGAGAACCGCAAACTGATTGCCTTCCTTCACCAGACCCATCGCGATACCTGCGACAGGAGCCTTAAGAGGTACGCCGGCCGCCATCATGGCGAGCGAACCCACACAGACCGATGCCATAGAGCTTGAGCCGTTCGATTCAGTAATCTCAGACACGACACGAATGGTGTAAGGGAACTCGTCATCGTTCGGTAATACAGCGGCAAGACTACGTCGTGCCAACCGACCGTGACCGATTTCGCGACGCCCGGTGAACCCCATACGACCTGCTTCACCTACTGAGTAAGGAGGAAAGTTGTAATGCAGCATGAAGGGGTCACGTCGCTCACCTTCGAGGGCATCAATAATCTGTGCATCGCGTGTCGAGCCCAGCGTTACTGCACCAATGGCCTGTGTCTCGCCACGTGTGAACAACGACGAGCCATGGACGTTATCCAGGACATCGACTTCACAAGCAATCTGGCGAACCGTACGACCATCACGACCGTCGATGCGCGGCTCACCGGCCAAAATACGCTGCCGAACAATGCGCTTCTCAAGCGACTTGAATTCGTCCTTAATGTCGTCGGCAGAAGGTCCGCCTTCAACTGCGAGTGCTTCAACCACAGCATCTCTGACCTGACCCACTCGCTCGTACCGTTCCGCTTTTTCAGTGATGCGATATGCCTCACCGAGATCGGCGCCTGCTGCTTCTTCAACCTGCGCTCGCAATGCCTCATCGACGTCTGGCGCAGACCAATCCCATCGGGGTTTGCCTGCTTCTTCAACCAACTCGTCAATCGCCTTGATGACGGTTTGCATTTCCTGATGTGCGAACAGAACTGCCCCCAACATCTGGTCTTCCGAAAGCTCTTTTGCCTCCGACTCGACCATAAGGACCGCATCACGGGTACCTGCCACGACCATATCGAGCTTGCTCTCTTTCAGAGCAGAATAGCTTGGATTAAGCACGTAGCCGTCAGCCTCACTAAAGCCAACACGAGCGCCTCCAATTGGCCCGTTGAATGGACATCCGGATATCGCCAGTGCCGCAGATGTTCCGATCATCGCTGGAATATCAGGATCGGTATCCAAATCAGCAGACATAACCGTGCAGACAACCTGCACCTCATTCATAAAGCCATCAGCGAAGAGAGGCCGAATGGGGCGGTCGATAAGACGCGAGGTCAACGTTTCCTTTTCGCTAGGTCGCGCTTCGCGCTTGAAAAATCCGCCGGGGATCTTGCCTACTGAATAGGCCTTTTCTATGTAGTGCACGGACAAGGGGAAAAAGTCCTGTCCGGGCTTTGCTTTCTGTTGAGCCACCACTGTGCAGAGCACAGAGGTAGTACCCATGGTCACCATGACGGCGCCCGAGGCTTGACGCGCTATGCGTCCTGTTTCCAGCGTGACCTCTTGGCCACCGTACTGGAAAGTTTTAGTAACAACGTTCACTTAACTATCTCCAAAATAAATTGGCCGGCATAAAGCCGGCCTTAAGTCGTTTTTATCGGCGCAAGCCAAGACGCTTAATCAATGTCGCGTAACGAGATGTGTCCTTGCGCTTCAAGTAATCCAACAGTTTACGGCGCTGGTTGACCATGCGAATAAGACCACGGCGTGAATGGTGATCCTGTGCATGCTCTTTAAAGTGCTGCTGTAGCTGCTCAATATTTGCGGTCAACAGAGCGACCTGAACTTCGGGTGATCCTGTATCGCCGTCAGACTGCTTATAGTCGTCCACGATTTGAGCTTTACGTGCTGCATCTAATGCCATGATATTTCTCCAACCTGCGCTACTCTGAGCCCACCCGTGCAGGTTTACAGGGGGGCTGATTAATGACTGCTATACAAACAGCCGCTTTGGAGCGACTCGCCCGTCGTCTAGTATCACACCGATACCTAAAAAAGGCCCAGTCGCTTCAGCGATGCGCACCATACCACTAAGTGGCGCATTTCGCACTAGGACAGCTTGGCCTTGTTTTAGGTAGAAAGCCGCAGAACTGCTGACTTCGACCCTCTCTAAGTGACCAACAGCGATCTCAGGATCTATTAGAAACTGATCAAGTGACTCAGCGCCCTCCTTCTCAGCTGTATCAACAAGCGTGTCCAAGCTAATCGCCTGTGCAAGATCGAAGGGACCGGACTCGGTTCGACGCAACGCACTCATATGACCGGGCAAACCTAGCGACTCGGCTATGTCCTCCGACAGCGTTCGTATGTACGTGCCTTTACTGCAGGACACTCGTATATCAGACGTTGCAACACTGCCCGGCAGGAATGAAGTCATTTCAAGCGAGTGGATTTCTATCCGGCGCGCTTTTCGCTCGACTTCTTTACCTTGTCTTGCCAACTTGTAGAGGGGCTGGCCATCAACTTTGAGTGCCGAGTACATGGGTGGTGTTTGATCAAACTCGCCGATGAAAGAAGTAAGCGCAGCCATGACCTGATCCGCCATGAGCGTCCCCGCGGCCTTCTCAGCTAACACCTGACCTTCACTATCACCAGTGGTTGTTTTGATGCCAAAACTGACGGTCGCTTTGTACGCCTTATTAGAATCCAGTAAAAACTGGGAGAGCTTTGTTGCTTCACCCAGGCAAATAGGTAGCACACCACTTGCCAAAGGATCCAAATTACCCGTGTGACCGGCCTTCGCCGCCTGAAAAAGATGACGTACGCGTTGTAAAGTTTGATTTGAAGACGGACCGACAGGCTTATCGAGTACGAGAATACCTGTGACCGCCCGCCCTTTTCGCCGGCGCGCCATTTTAGGTCTCGTCTACACCTGAGGGATTTTGGTTCTGAGCGTCAGATGCTCTCGCCTTACCCAGCAGAGCTTCCATATGACGACCACGCCCCACGCTTTCGTCAAACTTAAAACTCAACTTGGGCACGGTCCTGAGCGTCGAGTCACGCGCGACTTCACTGCGCAAAAAGCCAGCAGCTTTATCTAGAACCCGAGTGACCTCTTCTGCCGATTTGGGGTCCTCGAGACCCAACTTGGTGAAGAAGACCCTCGCATAACGTAAGTCTCGACTCACCTCGACCGCAGTAATGCTGACAAACTCGGCCCTTGGGTCACGAACACTGTGAAGCAAGAGCTTCGCTAGCTCCTGCTGGAGAAAGTCAGCGACTCTTTCAGTTCGGCTAAATTCCTGACCCAAAACCTGTTACCTACAGTGACCGTGCGACTTCATTGACGTCGTAAACTTCGATGAGATCACCCACCTTTACATCGGTGTAGTTCTTTACACCGATACCACACTCGGTACCGCTTCGAACCTCGTTCGCATCGTCTTTGAAGCGACGGAGGGACTCGAGTTCTCCCTCGTAGATCACGATACTGTCTCGCAACACGCGGATTGGCTTGGAACGATGGACTGTGCCCTCTGTCACCATACACCCTGCGATGAGACCAAACTTAGGTGAACGGAAGACATCTCGGACCTCCGCGATACCAACAATTTCCTCACGCAGCTCTGGCGATAACATACCCGACAGCGCGGCCTTGACGTCGTCAATAAGATCGTAAATGACGTTGTAGTAACGAACCTCTACGCCTTCGTTTTCAGCGAGATCACGTGCCTTGGTGTCCGCTCGCGTATTGAAGCCAAAGATGACCGCATTACTCGTCATTGCCAGCGATACATCGGTCTCGGTGATTCCACCAACACCTCCTGCAACCACGTTGACTTTTACTTCGTCGTTACCCAAATCAGACAGCGAAGACTGTAGGGCTTCGAGTGAACCCCGCACATCCGCTTTTACAACGATATTCAACGTCTGAACTTCGCCAGCGGTCATCGTCTCAAACATGCTGTCAAGTTTAGCCGCTTGTTGACGGGCCAACTTGCTCGAGCGCTGCTTATCCTGGCGGAAATCCGCAATTTCGCGAGCTCGTTTTTCACTTTCCACAGCAACAAAGGGATCGCCCGCATCGGGTGTGCCATCGAGGCCCAGAATCTCAACCGGGATACTGGGTCCGGCCACTTTTATCGGCTGTCCGTTCTCATCGAGCATTGCTCTTATACGACCATACTGTAATCCAGCGAGAACGATATCTCCTTGATTCAGGGTGCCGTGTTGAATCAGTACAGATGCCACGGGCCCACGTCCTCGATCAAGTCGTGACTCAATCACAAGGCCACTGGCTGGGACGTCAGCAGGCGCTTTGAGCTCAAGTAGCTCCGACTGCAACAAAAGTGCCTCGAGCAAGGTATCAATGCCTTCACCAGTGTGTGCTGAAACCGGAATAAACTGGGTATCACCTCCCCAATCCTCAGGAATCACGTCTTTTGCTGCCAATTCATTTTTGACTCGGTCGAGATCCGCGCCCTCTTTGTCCATCTTATTAATGGCAACGACCAGTGGCACACCAGCCGCTCGCGCGTGCTGAACCGCCTCTTCCGTTTGCGGCATCACACCATCGTCCGCGGCAACAACCAGGATGACGATATCCGTTGACTTGGCACCCCGTGCGCGCATTGCGGTAAATGCTGCGTGACCGGGCGTGTCGAGGAAGGTAATCATCCCCATATCCGTTTTCACATGATAAGCACCGATATGTTGCGTAATTCCACCCGCCTCGCCGACGGCAACCCGTGAGCTTCGGATGTAGTCGAGCAGGGATGTCTTACCGTGATCGACATGGCCCATCACAGTCACCACGGGCGCACGAAGTTCAGGAGTACCACCCTGACTTGCAAGAGTCTCCTCCAACTGCTCCTCTAGCACATCGTCGCTCTTCAACTTGACGCGATGACCGAGCTCTTCAACAACTAGACTCGCTGTATCCTGATCGATCATCTGGTTGATGGTTGCCATAACGCCAAGCTTCATCAACTCCTTGATAACCACACCTGCTTTCACCGCCATCTGTTGTGAGAGGTCACCCACACTGATGTTCTCCGGCAACTCGACATCGTAGACAATTTTTTCAGTTGGCTGCTCGAAAGCGTGTTGGTTAGGCTCGTCACCAGAGCGTCGTCGCCTACCACCACGTGCGCGCGCCACTCCCGATTCAGCAGCCTCAATATCGCTCAGCGACAGGTTGTGGCCTCGCTGCTTGCCGCGCCCACCCGACATATTTGAACGATCCAAGCGACCACGGCTGGGCTTGCGCCGATTATCATCCGAGTCACGACCACTTTCTTTAGGTGGCGCGTCGTGCAAGCGTTTAGGTCGCTTGTCTCCCTGTGTCGACGCGGCCTTTTCGGCAGCGGCCGTCTTTTGAGCCGCCTCTTGCGCTACCTTCTTTTGTTCTTCATCGGCCTTCCGAGCGGCTACCGCCTCATCCAACTTGCGCTGACGGTCCTCGTCCTCGGCACGACGTCGCGCTGCTGCGCGCTGCCGGAGCACCTCAGGGTCTAAATTACGAAGATCTTCCTCGGTTTCCTCAACAATATCTGCTGATGGCGCAGCGGGTTCAACCACATCAGCACTCTCTGCTGACTGAACTGCATCAGTTGCCTCTACAATCGTTTCTGCAGAATCGACCTCTACTGCTGTCTCAATTGGAGCAGCGGACTCGGTCGCAGCCTCTAGCGCTTGCGCCTCCTCTAGTCCTTCGGGCTCGGCAACCTCCTCAACGTCTGGGCGCTTAACGTAAGTACGCTTCTTTCGAATTTCAACGTTGACCGTACGCCTACCCGAGCTACCGCCCGTTTTAAGGGTGCTTACCGACTTGCGCTTTAAGGTGATCTTTCGAGGTGCTACCTCTTCGCTACCGTGGCTGCGCTTTAAATGGGCAAGCAGGGTGCGCTTGTCATCATCAGAGACACCTTCGTCTGCTTTCTTATGGGGTAAACCCGCATCTTTCATCTGCGAAAGCAGCTTATCGGGGTCTGTTCCCACGGTTTTTGCCAACTGCTCTACCGTTACTTCAGCCATTTCGTCTCTCTCTAATCTCGCTGTTGATCGTCTGTCTTTTCGCTCAATCTGCTACTTAGGCAGACTCTCCCTCTTCCGCAAACCACGGCTCGCGAGCAGTCATGATGAGCTCTGCAGCCCACTCTTCAGTCATACCTTCAATGTCCATGAGTTCGTCCACGCTTTGCTCAGCGAGATCTTCCATGGTGACAACACTCATGCTCGCCAATACATAGGCGAGTTGCTTGTCCATACCGCGCATTTCAAGGAGGTCCTGCGCCGGCTCGTTGGAACCCAGCTCTTCCTCGGAAGCGATTGCCATGGTCAGCAGAGCGTCCTTGGCTCTGGCGCGGAGCTCCTCAGCGATGTCCTCGTCAAAACCCTGGATACCCGCCATCTCCTCGAGGGGCACGTAGGCAACTTCCTCGACCGTTGTGAATCCTTCCTCTACCAGCACTGCAGCAACGTCCTCATCGACATCGAGGGCGTTCATGAAGGTCTCCATGATTTCGCCAGCTTCTGTCTCTTGCTTCTCGATCGCCTCATCCGTGCTCATGACATTGATGGTCCAGCCCGTCAGATCTGAGGCCAAACGAACGTTCTGTCCGCCACGACCGATCGCTTGAGCCAGGTTGTCCTCCGCTACAGCGACTTCCATCGTGTTGCTGTCTTCATCAACAACGATCGATTCGACCTCGGCGGGCGACATAGCATTAATCACCAATTGCGCAGGATTGTCGTCCCACAAAATGATGTCGACACGCTCGGTGTCGAGTTCATTTGATACCGCTTGTACACGTGAACCGCGCATACCGACACAGGCGCCCACGGGATCGATGCGTTGATCGCCGGTTTTAACCGCAATCTTTGCGCGCGAACCCGGATCTCGCGCCGCGGATTTAATCTGGATGACACCCTCCGAAATTTCAGGGACTTCAATCTTAAATAACTCGATGAGCATCTCTTTGCAGGCACGCGAGAGGATCAACTGTGGCCCTCTTGACTCTTCGTTAATCTCCAGAAGAATAGCGCGCACACGATCATTCATTCGGAACGTCTCGCGACCCACAAGCTCGGAGCGGGGCAGCAGACCTTCCGCGTTGTTACCCAGATCCAAGATAATGTTGTCGCGTGTGACCTTTTTTACTGTGCCTGCGAGGAGTTCACCCATCCGGTCTTTGTATTGATCGACGACCTGAGCGCGCTCAGCCTCGCGGACACGTTGAACAATTACTTGCTTCGCCGTTTGAGCGGCGATTCGGCCAAACCCAACATTGTCCACTACCTCTTCATGCACGTCGCCGGGACGGAGGTTGTCGTCGACTTCGAGCGCTTCTTCTGTGGTGAACTGAGTGCCCAAAAGAGCAAGCTCAGTGTCCGGCACAACCAACCATTTACGCTTGGTAATGTAATCACCTGACTCACGATCGATCGAGACTTCAATATCGGACTCCTCGTCGTATCGCTTCTTTGTCGCGGTAGCTAGCGCCAGCTCAATGGCTTCAAAGATAATGTCTTCGGCTACACCTTTCTCGTTAGAAACGGCTTCAGCGACCATCAAGATTTCTTTGTTCATTCGCTATGTCTCACTCTCATCATCGAGGACCAAATCGCCCTCTTTTAAAGTCTCATTCACCGCACTGACCCTCGCAGGTCGAGCACGCTCAATCCATTCGGGTGTAGGTTCAACACGAGCTCGGTCAATGCTGCTCAAAGGCAGTAAGTACTCATGTTGGTCGACCCGCATGACGAGATCGTCACCATCGAGTCCAAAAAACCAACCCCGAAATTTTCGGCGCCCCTCAAAGGGGAACCGAAGCTTCACCTCTATCGGTTGTTCCTGGTAAGCCGCAAACTGCTCCTTCTTGAACAGCAACCGATCAATGCCAGGAGAGGATACTTCCAAGGTGTACTCACCTACGAAGGGGTCCTCCACATCTAAGACTCCGCTGATATGCCGACTGACCGATGCACAGTCATCTACTGTTACGCCCTGATCTCTGTCGATATATACGCGAAGCGTTGGCCGCCGGTTGGGGCTTAGTAATTCCAGCCCCCATAGCTCGTAACCCAACATACCGACTGTCGGTTCGAGCATGGTGAGCAGCTGGCTCTCTTTACCACCCATCGTATTCATCGCCGTCCTCGGCAAATTGCAGACACAAAAAAGGCCCGAACAAGGGGCCTTTAATGCAGCGCCAACAAACGCGCTATGTTGGTAGCGGGGGCCGGATTTGAACCGACGACCTTCGGGTTATGAGCCCGACGAGCTACCAGGCTGCTCCACCCCGCATCAAGTCTTAGCAATGCCCCTTGTATCGACGCCTGTGTCGTCGAAGGCATTTACACGAAACTCTGGGTTAGCAACCAAGGGTCCCGCGACTGAGGGGCAGGAGTCTAGGGAGTCAGGGCTACCGCGTCAAGGGAGAAGCGCACAAAAAAGGGGCGTCTGTTGCGAATGCGGCGCCAAGACCGGACGGCCGTTTTCGGGGTGTTTTATTGCCTTTCACTTCTGACATCTGAATCAACACCTAAACCGCGTATATCAGTCGATACTCCAGTCGCTAGAAGCAACGACACCCTCCACCGATTTCGCTGAGCGAACGGCATCGACAATCGCGAGTTCAAGTGCCTTTGCCGCGGCAATGCCAATACTGCTCAGTTGAACTTCAGTGCCAGCGGCCAAATCAGCGCCAGTCCCCGGCATTGAGACAGCGAAGACAGTATCACCGTCAAACTGCGTGTGAATGGGTCGGATCGCTCTCGCCATTCCGTCATGCGCCATTTCTGCGATCTTTTTTAATTGCGACTTACTCAGGTTGGCATTGGTGGCGATGACACCTAAGGTGGTGTTGGTGCCGGCGATTAGGTTGGACATCGAATTCCCTAGCGCGATATCAACCGCCGGCTCATAGTGACCGACATCATTTGCTCTCACGCCCGCAATGATGCGGTTACTGGCCGTATCGACGACCTCACCAACCGCGTTGACTGCCACCAGTGCCGACACAACAACATCATTTTCGAGGCGTATGAGGGCGCTGCCCAAGCCTCCTTTGGTAGCCCTATGAGGACCTAATAGCTTGCCGACCGTCGCACCCATGCCCGCACCGATATTGCCTGACGAAATGGGTGAATCGTTAGCTTCTTGAGCGGCCTGGTAACCCCATTCTGTGCTCGGCCTCACTGTAGATGAGCCCACGTGCAGATCGAACAAGACCGCCGCTGGAACAATAGGCACAACGGTAATTTCCGAAACTGGCAAGCCTATGCCTTCCTCCTCGAGAGCCGCCATGACACCCGAGGCAGCGTCCAAGCCGTAGGCGCTTCCCCCAGTCAGGACAATGGCATGAACCTTCTCGACTAAATTACCGGGCTCCAGTACGTCAGTCTCACGCGTTCCTGGCGCCGCACCTTGCACCGAGACGGCAGCCCTTGCGCCCTCGCCAGCAAAGCGAACGACGGTGACACCTGTCAGATTAAGGTCATCGGTCACGTGCCCAGCGGTGATTCCGGGGATGGCAGTAAGGCTTGAATTTTCCATAAGAAATAAAGACACCTTAAATTGAAAAGACAGCGAAAATTCCTAAAAAAAATAACGGATTTTGTGTCTACATTCGCTAGGCTAACACGTGAGGGTTAATCGCCGATTATTGCGTCAAAAAGTACCGCGAAATGGGGGCCAAATCTATTTCGTTTGAGGCCTACAAGGCATACACTCCGCGCCTGTCGACAAGAATAATTTGCTAGAGGAGACATTCATGGCGGCTTTACCAGAACACGCCAAGGTCGTTGTCATCGGACAGGGTGGCATTGTTGGTGCATCGGTGGTTCATCACCTGATCGAAGAGGGTTGGGATGACATCGTGGGCCTTGAAAAATCGGCCATTCCTACCGACATCGGGTCAACGTCTCACGCGTCTGACTTCTGTTACATGACCTCTCACGACAAGCTGAATG
>JAACDF010000154.1 GCA_009937065.1 Gammaproteobacteria bacterium
CTTCTTTGCGAATGGTTTCGGCTGTATCGAGGCCTGAAATAGCTCTGAGTTCATTCACGGACTTTTTCGCTGAAAAGTCTTTATATGCGCTACCCACTCCGATGCTTGCTGATTTCCCATGGGGAAAGACCCAGGCATAGAAATCGGGTGATAGATCTCCCTGGTACCAAACCTCACAGCGCTCGGGATCATAGTCCCCAGTGGCATTTTCGGGTGCTTCAACAATTTCATGGTAAGCAAGTACCCAGGGCACATCAGCGTGCTTCGGAATGCCTTGCTTTGCCACTTGCGAGCGTGCGCCATCAGCACCGAGAACACAGCGTGCGGTTGCTGTTCTGGTCTCTGTTTCATGGTCCTTAGAAACATAAGTCACACGAAGGGTAGATGCATCGATGTACTCAAGCTTTTTAAAAGCGGCTAACTTGAGATCGGCACCGGCCCGTTGCGCTCTCAAACGCAACCAAGGGTCAAATTCGTCCCGATCGACCATGCCGACGAACGTTCCCTCGATAGGCATATCAACTTTCTGCGCTTTGGGTGAGATCATTCGAGCCGACTGAATTTCCGCTTTCAATAATGAGCGAGGGATGTCGAACTCGCCCAATATGCAGGGCGGTATTGCACCGCCGCAGGGCTTTATTCTGAAAGCCCGTTCCAGCAGTAATACTTTGTGTCCTGCGAGTGCTATTTCGTGAGCTGCGGTCGCGCCTGAGGGGCCGCCGCCAACGACAATGACGTCGTAGTCTGTTTCTCTATCGCTCATGGGTTGACTCCCCCAAGTTGATTTTTGAGTGCATAGTTGTTGTCGACGCCCAATCGGTTTGCGTCGGAGTCGACCTGTTGATCAATGTTAAATATGAGGCTGGCTGCCCAGATAAATAAGACGGCTTCAGCGAGGAAGACGAGTCCATAAGAGGCGGCCGGATTGCTCAGCCAGAGACCTGTGATATCGACCGCCACAGTTCCTAGAAATCCCCCCATCGCGAATGAGATCGCTTGAGCCGCTCCCCATAAACCCATTCGGAGTCCGTCGCGCTGTTTCCGCCCTTGACCCGCCAGCATCATCATTCCTCCGATGGCAGCAACAGCAAAGCTACCGTTGGCGACGCCTAGAACAAAGACATTGAGGTTGATTGGCCAGTTCGCGCTCGTCATCCCGCCGAAGGCCAGTAGGGTCAGGGATATGGCCGAGACAATACACCCGCCGCGTATCCAGAGATGCAGTACATGGCGCGTTCGTGATTTGAACGCATAGGTGGAGACCGCCATTGCGAACATGCCCAGTAGCATGCCAGCGTGCTGAATGCCCGCCAACGCTGTTGTTTCACCAACAGTCCAGCCGAAGGTGAGTCCGACAAATGGCTCGAGAATGAGATCTTGTGCGCTGTAAGCCAGCATCGACGCGAATACAAAAATGGTGAATCGACGTGCATGGTCTTCGGCCCACACCTCCTTGATTGCCTCGGCAAATGGAGGCTTCTTTTCGGGTTCAACCGCCGTGATGGCTGCTGGCTCCGGGGGTCTTTCAATGCCAATAATCGCAGTGAAGGTGACGACGAGGGCGATAGCAGCCGTACCACAGACGACAGCGAGTAGTCTTGTTTCCGAGAATGGATCCAGTAGTTGTCCTGTAATCCCGCCAGTAACTGCAAAGCCCATGATCATCATAAACCACACCAGAGAAGCTGCTGCGGGCTTTCGCTGATCGCTAACCTGTTTAGAAAGTAACACCAGTAGCGACGTGCCCGCTGCACCCGATCCCACGCCTATAAGGAGATACCCTAGAGCCGCAACGATGTGACCAATCAAGCCAAGCTCATTTGCGAGGGTGGCACCATAGGCGGCAGTCATGCTTCCAATGGCCAATATGATCATGCCACCAACAATCCAGGGGGTTCGTCGACCGCCAGTATCGCTGCCGTAGCCGATATAAGGACGCGCTAGTTGCACCACGTGGTGCAGGGTAATTAGGAAACCTGGAATTGATGCTGCCAGGGCATACTCCACGACCATGATTCGATTGAGAGTATTAGTCGGGAGGAAAATGAGCGCGCCGAGGCAGGTTTGAATCAGCCCCAATCGGATAATGGCCAGCCATGTGAGTGTTTTTAGCTCAGCCAAGGTGACCCCCCATAGCCAGCGCAGAAACCATCATGCCCGCGACATATTGGGTCACTCCAACACCGTTGTACCAGGGTGCTAATTGACGGGGATTCGTCAGGAATCGCAGCATCGCAATCAACTGACCGGCAATTAAAACGGCAACCAGTGCGGCAGCGATAGCATGACCCCAGCCCAATAGTAACCAGAGGACGACAAGCTGGGGCGTGACCATGACCAGGCAAGCAAGCTTCGCGGCACGCTCAGGTCCCAGTTGCACGGGAAGCGTTCGAATACCAACCGCAATATCGCCGTCAATGGCTTTAAAATCGTTGAGGGTCATGATGCCGTGCGCTCCCAGACTGTAGAGCGCCGCAATAAGCAAAATAGACGTGTGTGGTAGTTGCCCGCCGATGACGATCGCGGCACCGGTAATCCACGCCAATCCCTCGTAGCTCACAGCAACGGAGAGATTTCCCCACCAGCCATTTTGCTTTAAACGAAGTGGCGGGGCACTGTAGGCCCAGGCTAATAGAAGCCC
>JAACDF010000155.1 GCA_009937065.1 Gammaproteobacteria bacterium
ATACACCATCTTTCGATCGACGCTCACATAGCTCAGTAGGTAGAGCACTTCCTTGGTAAGGAAGAGGTCATCGGTTCAAATCCGATTGTGAGCACCATCTGCTGTGCAGAGGGGTACGTCGGAGAAACGCATGAGTGAATGGTGCAAGTCGACAAGACAAGCACAAGGGTAATGAGCAGTAGGTATTTGGACCAACCGGATACCCTGTAAAAAAGTAAAGACTGTCTGGCTGCATCTGAGGGTTAAAAATGGCTAAGGAAAAATTTGAACGTAATAAGCCGCACGTAAACGTGGGGACGATTGGACACGTAGACCACGGAAAGACGACGCTGACAGCGGCGCTGACGCGTGTGTGTGCGGAAGTATACGGTGGAGAGATGCGTGATTTCGCTCAGATTGATAATGCGCCGGAAGAGCGCGAGCGCGGCATCACGATTGCGACGAGCCATGTGGAATACGAGAGCAATGATCGTCACTACGCGCACGTTGATTGTCCGGGACACGCGGACTATGTGAAGAACATGATCACCGGCGCGGCGCAGATGGATGGCGCGATTTTAGTGTGTGGTGCCACAGACGGCCCGATGCCTCAGACGCGGGAGCATATTTTGCTGTCACGACAGGTCGGCGTACCGAAGATTGTGGTGTTCTTGAACAAGGCCGACCTGCTAGCAGAAGACTGCGGCGGAGTAGGCACAGAAGAATACGAAGAGATGAAAGAGCTGGTTGAAATGGAACTGATTGATCTGCTGGAGCAGTACGAGTTTCCAGGCGACACACCGATCATCATGGGCAGCGCTTTGATGGCGTTGGAAGGCAAGGATGACAACGAGCTAGGCACGACGGCAGTTAAGGCATTGGTTGATACGCTGGACAGCTATATACCAGAGCCAGAGCGCGCTGTTGATCTACCGTTTTTGATGCCGATTGAGGACGTGTTCTCAATCTCGGGTCGAGGCACGGTAGTCACGGGTCGTGTTGAGCGTGGCATTGTGAATGTTGGCGATGAGATTGAGATCGTTGGCATAAAGGAAACGATGAAGACGACGTGCACGGGTGTGGAGATGTTCCGCAAGCTGTTGGACGAAGGCCGAGCTGGGGAGAACGTTGGCGTGTTGTTGCGCGGTACGAAGCGCGAAGAAGTAGAGCGAGGCCAAGTGTTGACGGTGCCTGGAGCGATTACGCCGCACACGAAGTTCGAGGCAGAGGTTTATGTGCTGTCGAAGGACGAAGGTGGTCGTCATACGCCGTTCTTTAAGGGCTATCGTCCGCAGTTTTACTTCCGCACGACGGATGTGACGGGTGCGTGTGAGTTGCCGGAAGGTGTTGAGATGGTGATGCCTGGTGACAATGTGAAGATGGTTGTTGAGTTGATCTGTCCGATCGCGATGGACGACGGCTTGCGCTTTGCGATCCGTGAGGGCGGTCGTACGGTAGGCGCCGGTGTCGTCGCTCGAGTCATCGACTAAGCGAAGTAAGAATAACCCCAGTAAACAGGCCCGTTTAGCGACCTGCCACCAGCGAGCAACAATAGGCCAAGCATCGCGGAGGCAACAAACTCGGTGCGCTTTAACGGGATATCGGGCATATGACAATTTTCCCGATATCTTTGGTTGCTACGCTGCTAGTCTGACTGTAGAATTCGCGGCCCTTGACCGGGGAGGAGGTTGCGCATTTTGCGCTAACCATCGCCTGCAGGACAAGAAGTCCGCTAAACGCAACCCTATAAGCCGTCCACAACGTGGCTTATAAAAAGCAGCTTCAAAAGAAGGTGGGGTGTGTTTAAAGGCGGGAAGTTGAATGTTGTTTGGCACGCTTCACAACGGCTCATTTAGGGAGTCTACGTGCCGAATGAACGCTCTTTAACAGGAGAAAAGCCCATCAACCCTCGTGACGAGTAGGTTTTCTGCGCGTCGGTGATAGGCAACTTTTAATCGGGTTTGGAGTTCGTCAGTGCAGAACCAGCGTATTCGCATTCACTTAAAGGCATTTGATCATCGCCTGATCGACGTGTCGACGCAGGAAATAGTCGACACCGCTAAGCGCACTGGCGCTCAGGTACGCGGTCCCATTCCACTGCCAACGCGTAAAGAACGTTTTACGGTCTTGATATCACCTCACGTGAACAAGGACGCACGGGACCAGTACGAAATTCGCACCCACAAAAGACTCCTGGATATCGTAGAGCCAACGGAGAAAACCGTAGACGCGCTAATGAAGCTCGATCTGGCGGCCGGGGTGGAAGTACAGATTAGTTTGAATTGAGTTGAAGCTGTCTCGCCAGCAATGGCCAGACAGCTTTTTATTGTTTGATACCAAAAGGCTCCGATAGGGAGCTGGCGTATGGCGTAAGCCGGGCTTTCATCCTCTACCCAAAAGGGAGGCAGAGGCAGGAAAGCTCGCACGCCGTTTGGGCGCAGCCGGTACAACATTGCAGGAACGCTGAAGGTAGGAAAGCCAATGGCAATTGGATTGATTGGTAAAAAAAGTGGTATGACCCGAATCTTCAATGAAGAAGGTGTGTCCGTTCCCGTAACGGTCATTGAGGCAGAGCCGAATCGCGTTACTCAGGTGAAAAGCTTGGAAAGCGATGGATATGCTGCGATTCAAGTAACCACCGGTGATCGCCGTCGTAGTCGTGTTACCAAAGCGATGGCAGGGCACTTTGCCAAAGCGAATGCCGGTAGTGGACGCGGTCTCTGGGAATTTCGCGTAGACGAAGTGGGCGAAGTTGAATTAGGCGGCGAACTCTCTGTTGAGCAGTTCGAAGCCGGTCAAATCGTTGACGTTCAAGGTACTTCCAAGGGTAAGGGCTACGCGGGAACGATCAAGCGATGGAACTTTCGCGGCCAAGACAACACCCACGGTAACTCTATCTCTCACCGCGCCCCAGGGTCCATTGGTCAGTGCCAAACGCCAGGGCGCGTCTTCAAAGGCAAGAAAATGTCTGGTCACATGGGCGCTGCTCGTGTCACCACACAAAACTTGGAAATCGTTCGCGTAGACACGGAGCGTAACCTGATCAC
>JAACDF010000156.1 GCA_009937065.1 Gammaproteobacteria bacterium
GTGGGGCAGGGCGTGGCAAACGTCGCTACCGGCTTTGTTTGCGGCATGGCGGGGTGCGCCATGATCGGACAGTCGGTGATTAACGTGAAGTCGGGAGGCCGAGGCCGCCTATCGACCCTCGTGGCAGGTCTCCTTCTTCTTATCATGGTTGTTTTCGCTGGAGACTGGGTCAGTCAGATACCGATGGCCGCTCTTGTTGCTGTCATGATTATGGTGTCGATCGGTACGTTTAATTGGGATTCTATTCGCAATCTTCGAACGCACCCGAAGAGTTCAAGCGTTGTGATGCTCTCGACCGTTGCGGTCACGGTTGCAACCCACGACCTAGCACAAGGTGTCCTCACAGGCGTTCTGCTCTCAGGTTTTTTCTTCGCTCAAAAAGTGGGTCGGATTCTGAGTATTTCCTCAGCTGCTTGCGATGAGGGGAGGGCACGTCGATATACCGTTTACGGTCAGGTGTTCTTCGCGAGTGCCGACCGTTTTACTCGGGTGTTTGATTATCAAGAGGTCATCGACAAGGTGTATATCGATGTGAGTCGAGCGCACTTCTGGGACATTACGGCAGTCAGTGCGCTTGATAAAATAGTCATCAAATTTCGACGCGAGGGAACCGACGTAGAGGTGATTGGCATGAACGAAGCCAGCGCAACCCTGGTTGATAAGTTTGCTATTCACGATAAAGATGGAGCTGAAGACATGCTCCTCGATCACTAGGGCTTAAGGTATGCGTCAAGAGAAAAAGGTGCTGGCCTGTGTGGATCAATCGGACTACGCCACGCACGTTGCAGATTATGCTGCCTGGGCCGCTACCCGGCTTTCCGCTCCAATCGAGCTATTGCACGTCATCGATCGTCATTCCGAGATTGCCGCAGATGTCGATAGAAGTGGCTCCATTGGTGTCGATGCTCAAGAAAATCTCCTGGAACGCTTGTCTCAAGAGGAAGGTGAGCGCAGTAAAGTCATTAGAGAGCAGGGGCGTGTTTTTCTCAATCAGCTTAGGGCCCGCTGCGAAGCCCACTCTGGACTTCAAACCGACACGCGTCAGCGCTATGGACAACTCCTAGGGACGCTACAGGAGCAGGAATCCTCGGTGGCCATGTATGTTCTGGGCCGAAGAGGCGAGTCGGCCTCTCACACCCGACGCGATTTAGGGCGTCATGTCGAGGCTATTTGCCGTCAAATTCGCCGACCGATCATGACGGTCACCGACGACTTTAAAGCACCCAAAAGTGTTCTAGTGGCTTACGACGGCGGCCGCATGACGCGCCGGGGTATCGAACTACTGGCGTCAAATCCCAATATGCGAGACCTTCCTATTCATGTGGTCATGTCAGGTAAGCAAGGCTCTGACGCAGGTAAACACCTGGAGTGGGCTGAGCAGATGCTGCGAGCGGCTCATTTCACTGTCGATGCGGCGTTTATTCCCGGTGACCCTGAAAAGGTTGTGACCCGGGCTATTGCCGAACGAGAAGCAGACCTTTTGATAATGGGGGCCTACAGCCACTCTCCATGGCGAGGTCTGTTATTGGGGAGTCGCACGAATGACTTATTACGCGCATCTCAGGTTCCGACGGTCACCCTGCACCTCTGAGCCATTGCCCCGTCTCGCTGTGATAAGTGCAAACGAGTCCCAGGCGCCACATTGCTTTTTGTCAGGTATCGCGCGTGCTAACGTTTAAGCATAGAGAGGAGACCCCCATGCGTATTGTGTTGAGACTATGGATATTGCTGTGCCTGAGCGGCGCGGCGTCGGCCATGGACGATGTGGTTATCGCCGAGGAAGCCCCGTCAATTGCCGAGCGAAGCATCTTCATGCCTGGATTTCTGCCTCTGTATTGGGATGCAGACGAAGGAAGGCTATACGGTGACATTCATGGCATCACGGATCAGTTCATTTACTACAATGGGTTGTCACACGGTGTTGGCTCCAACGATTTAGGTCTGGACCGCGGGCGCCTCGGTGACACCCACTTAGTGCAGCTTGATCAGGTGGGTAAAAAAGTCTTTCTTACGGCGGTGAATACGAAGTACACGGCGCGATCAGACAACGCGGCCGAACGGCGAGCTGTCCGAGAAGCATTTGCACAATCCATTATTTGGGGCTTCGAGGTCGCTGAGCAATCGGACGACATGACTTTGATTGACCTGACTGATTTTGCGCTGAGTGACGCGACCGATCTATCAGGACTCTTAGCGGCGAGAGACGAGGGCAGTTATTCGATCGATGTTTCTCGCTCAGCTATTCATGTGTCGCGAACAAAAGCATTTCCCGACAATACTGAGATTGACGCGCGGTTGACTTATGCGGGTAGTCCTAAAGGCTCGATCTTACGAACGGTCGCGCCAGATGCGAGTGCCATTACCGTTCACAGCCATCATTCGTTTGTACGACTGCCCGACGATGGTTACCAGCCTTTGTCTTTTGATCCGCGGGCGGGTTACATCGACAGTGGTGAAGACAGCCTGGTTTATGACTACGCGAGTCCAATCGATGCACCTATCAAATCGGCCTATGCGCGTCGGCATCGTCTCGAGAAGGTGGACCCCAGTGCGGAGTTCAGTGAGGCAGTGGAGCCGATCATTTATTGGGTGGATCCCGGAGCACCTGAACCTGTAAAAACAGCGCTGATAGAGGGGGCGCTATGGTGGAATCAGGCCTTTGAGGCCGCCGGTTATATCAACGGTTTCCAAGTCAAAGTCTTGCCCGACGATGTGGATCCAATGGATGTACGTTACAACGTCATACAATGGGTTCATCGCTCTACCAGGGGTTGGTCTTATGGCTCGAGTGTCCGAGATCCAAGAACTCAAGAAATCTTAAAAGGGCACGTGACCTTGGGCTCTTTACGTGTCAGGCAAGACTACCTCATTGCCGAGGGTCTTTTGGCGCCTTACGGGGATGACGAGTTCAACCACGAAGCCGCACAAAGGCTCAGTGAGTTTGCACTGGCGCGGATACGACAGCTCTCGGCGCATGAGGTGGGGCACACCTTGGGTATTGCACATAATTTTGCGGCTAGCGCTGACGGCCGTGCTTCGGTAATGGATTATCCGCACCCGCTGGTCACGCTCGATGAGCATGGCGAGATCATCCTTTCGGATGCTTACGACCTGGGCATTGGTGACTGGGACAAACGTGCCGTTATCTGGGGCTATCAGGACTTTCCGGATGGTACATCTGAGCGCGAGGGGCGAGACGCCATCATTCGGGAGACATTGGCTTCGGGCTTGCGTTACGTCGCGGATGAGCATGCGCGAATCGGCAGTCGGGCATCCGCTGGACCCGTGCATCCAGCGGGCAGCCTCTGGGATAACGGCAGTGATCCTGTTGCGGAACTCCGTCGAGTGATGGCTCTGCGGGGTGCTGTGCTGGAGAATTTCTCTGAGAGCGCGATTCAACCCGGTCGAGCTATGGCGACGTTAGAGGATGTCTTGGTTCCCGCGTATCTCATGCATCGGTATCAAGTCCAGGCGGCAGCAACCGTGTTGGGCGGACAAACATTCACCTACGCTATGCGCGGTGATGGCCAGACGATAATGGAGCGGGTATCGGCGAAAGATCAGCGAGCTGCGCTGTCCGCAATGCTGGCCACCTTAGAGCCTGAGGCATTGGTTTTATCCGATAACGTGGTGTCTTTAATTCCCCCCCGACCTCCTCAGTCGGGTGTGAGTCGTGAGCTTTTTCCTCGTCATACCGGTTATGTTTTTGACCCAATGGCAGCTGCCGGAACAGCAGCCAAGATAACCCTCGCACAGCTGCTAGATCACAAGCGCGCGGCGCGGATGAATAACCAACAGCTTGCCGATCCGGGTCTTCCGGGTTTTGCCGATATGCTTTCGATTGTGATCAATGATCGATGGCCCGAAGCACGCGAGGCTAGACTCATTGGAATCGAGCGAATGGTGCAGGTGCTACTGGTCGATGAGCTCGCGTCGCTCCTTGCGCACAAGGGCGCCGCGCCTCAGGTTCGCGCCGATGCGCTCGATGCGTTGCTAAAGATTCAAAAGCGGGCTGAGCGCACTCGAGATCGATCGTTGGCGGGTAATGCTCATATGCAATTCATTGCGCGTCGCATTGCTTCTTATCTTGAGGATCCCGCTGTGTTCGAGGGAGGTAATTTAACGGTGCCACCTGGGTCACCGATCTAAGGTTATTGCCTCGTCCGCCATTGAATGGGTATTCGCCTCGGGTTACTTGCAGAGCGGGTCGGCAGCGGACGGGATTAGTGGCCGATTGCGTGGCGCTAGGATTTCGGCTCGGTCTAGCCAACGAACGCGTAAGTCCTCTCGGGTGAGAGGACATGTGACGTTTTAAACGGAGCAGGTGGCGAGAGTCTTATTCGGCAGCTTCGGTCGGAAACTGTTCTCTCAGTACCCGCTTTAGAATCTTTCCGCTGGGGTTACGTGGAATGACGTCGATGAACTCAACCGCTTTGGGCTGCTTGAACTTCGCGAGCTTACCCTGACAGAACGAAAGAATCTCCTCGCCTGTCACAGACTCATCACTTCTGACCACCACCGCGAGCGGTGACTCACCCCATTTCTCACTGTTTTGTCCGATGACGCCGGCTTCGCTAATTCCCGGATGACTCTGAAGAACACCCTCTATCTCCGCGGGATACACGTTCTCGCCACCCGAAATAATCATATCTTTTATGCGGTCCTGGATTGCAAAAAAGCCTTCGTCGTCCATGACCCCTACATCGCCCGTTCGCAGCCAGCCATTCACTAGCGTCTCTGCCGAAGCATCAGGACGATTCCAGTATTCCCGCATGATATGTTTTCCGCGCACCAGCATTTCGCCGGCTTCACCAATCGGCAGCTCATTTCCGTGCTCGTCGGCCACCATGACTTCGGTAAAGAAGAAAGGCTTACCGCAGGATTCCGGTTTACGAACCGCATTTTGCGTATCCATCAGGCAGGCAGGGCCGCAGGTTTCGGTTAGGCCGTATACCTGCGTAATGTCGATACCCATCTCCTGATATCTTTGTGTGAGGGCGACAGGTACAGGTGCAGCGCCGGTCATGAACGAGCGTACGCTCGACCAGTCGTAGTTTTCAAAGTTAGGCACTTGAACCATGAAATTCAGCATGGCAGGCACCATCAGTCCACTGGTGATCTTTTCGCGTTCCACACATTCCCACGCCGCCACAGGATCAAAGCTGCGCATGACATAGGTTGTTGCACCGTGGTACGCGTTAATCGTCAGAGGCGTTAGCGCGCCAACGTGGAACATGGGTAGGCACGCAATGTAGCGCTCCCCAGATTGGTAATCTGCGGTCGCGTGAATGGTGAATACGCCCCACATGGCTGTAGTGTGGGTGTGAACAACGCCCTTAGGTAGTCCAGTGGTACCCGAGGTGTACATGATGTAGAGCATGTCGTCATCTTCGGCTCCGCACTCGGGCTCGGCGACGCTCGATGCAGCACAATAGGTGTCGTAGGAGGTCGCAAAGGGCTGGCAGGCATCATCGGCTGCTCCGCCTAAAACATGAAGCCATTGGTTTATGTCCGTTTTGTCGCCTCGGCTCTCTAGCTCAGCCACGGTAGGCGCGAACTCGTTATCGAATATCAAGGTTTTAACACCTGAATCTTTTAAGATGAATTCGAGCTCATCGGCGACGAGACGCCAGTTGAGTGGAACGACCACACCACCCACTTTGCCAATCGCAAAGAATGATTCCATGAACTCAACGGAATTCATGAGCAACAGGCCAACCCGATCACCTTTTTGCAACCCCTTTGCTTTGAGTGCATTGGCGAGGCGGTTAGACCGCTCGTTCAACTCTTTGAAGGTGTAACGTCGGCTACCATCGCTTTCAACATAGGCTTCACGGTCGGGATTGAGATGAGCTCTTTTCGTCAATAACAGGCCAATATTGGTCTTCATGGATTTACCTCTTTGTGCGCTTATTATTTTTCAGTCTCTAAGTTTTTGGTTGTGTTGAGACCAATGAATGACAAAACTCTGGTCGGATTTAACAAGAAATTCAAGCTTCTGAGCAAACTATCGATTCCGAGAACCTCCAATAATCAGCCGAAGACGCCGCGGAAGCACCCAGGCAGCCAATTGGGGTGGGTCAGTAACGTCAAAAGTTATCACTTTGTCGTACAACATCTACTTCTCGCCACCTGAATATGGTAAAAAGCGCGCGCACCGAAAGGGGGTGTCCGCCGCAAGCGTATGATTCCCTGAGTAGACACGAGGTTTAGGCGTCGTAGCAGCACAACAAGTCACATGCTGCCTCGACATGATACGCCGGCACTATAGAAGCGACGTGTCATCCGATTTAACGCAAATGACTGGAAGAAGAGAACAATGTCTGCAGACTTATCCCTGTACCGTAACATCGGTATCTTCGCGCACGTAGACGCGGGTAAAACCACAACCACCGAGCGCATTCTGAAACTCACCGGTAAGATCCACAAAACCGGTGAAGTACACGATGGTGCAGCTACCACGGACTTCATGGAACAGGAACAGGAGCGCGGCATTACTATTCAGTCAGCTGCGACAACGTGCTTCTGGAAAGATCACCGGATGAACATCATCGACACACCCGGACACGTGGATTTCACGGTCGAGGTTTATCGTTCTCTCAAGGTTCTCGACGGGGGTGTTGGTGTCTTCTGCGGATCTGGTGGTGTCGAACCCCAGTCTGAAACCAACTGGCGTTATGCAAACGAATCTGAGGTTGCGCGACTTATTTTCGTCAACAAACTCGATCGACTTGGTGCTGACTTCTACCGTGTTGTTGATCAGGTGCGCAAGGTACTGGCTGCGAACCCGTTAGTGATGACATTGCCAATCGGCCGCGAAGACGATTTTGTGGGTGTTGTCGATGTGCTTACCAAGAAGGCCTATGTCTGGGATGACTCAGGCTTGCCAGAGAATTACGAAGTCGTTGACGTTCCTGCCGACATGGTCGATGACGTCGAGAGCTATCACGAGCAGCTAATCGAAGCCGCCGTTGAGATGGACGACGACCTGATGATGGAGTACATGGAAGGCGAGATGCCATCCATCGAAGACATCAAGCGCTGTATCCGCGAAGGTACGCGCACCATGCACTTCTTCCCCACATTCTGCGGAAGTGCGTTCAAGAACAAAGGTATTCAGCTGGTACTCGACGCGGTTGTCGACTACCTGCCCAGTCCAACCGAAGTTGATCCTCAGCCACTGACAGATGAAGAGGGCGAGCCTACAGGCGAGGTTGCTAAGGTAGACGTGAGCGAGCCACTGCGAGCGCTGGCGTTCAAAATCATGGACGACCGATTCGGTGCGCTGACCTTTATCCGAGTCTACTCAGGTACGATGAAGAAGGGTGACACCATTCTCAATTCTGCTACCGGCAAGACCGAGCGTATTGGTCGAATGGTGGAAATGCACGCTGATGACAGGACCGAAATCGATGTCGCGCAGGCCGGTGATATCTTCGCCTGCATCGGCATGAAGAATGTTCAGACAGGACACACGCTGTGCTCTACAGATTCACCCTGTACGCTCGAAGCAATGGTCTTCCCCGATCCTGTGATTTCGATTGCCGTTGCGCCTAAGGATAAGGGCGGTTCAGAGAAGATGGGTATTGCCATCGGTAAGATGATTGCTGAGGATCCTTCTTTCCGAGTCGAAACTGACGAAGACTCCGGTGAGACCATTTTGAAGGGTATGGGTGAGCTTCACCTGGATATTAAGATCGATATTCTCCGTCGTACCTACGGTGTTGATCTTGAGGTAGGACAGCCACAGGTAGCCTATCGAGAGACCATTACACAAGCGATCGAAGACAGCTATACACACAAGAAGCAGTCAGGTGGTTCAGGTCAGTTCGGTAAGATCGACTACCGAATCATCCCCGGCCAGCCCGGTGATGGCTATGTGTTTACCTCCAGCGTTGTGGGTGGAAATGTTCCTAAGGAATTCTTCCCGGCGATCGAAAAAGGTTTCCAAGTCATGATGCAAGAGGGCCCATTGGCGGGATTCCCTGTCTTGGATGTTGCTGTCGAGCTTTATGACGGTGGTTTCCACGCCGTTGACTCTTCGGCAATTGCCTTTGAGCTGGCAGCGAAAGGTGCATTCCGCCAGAGCATGCCCAAAGCTGGTCCACAGTTGATCGAGCCGATTATGAAGGTGGACGTCTTCACCCCAGACGATCACGTGGGTGATGTGATTGGCGATTTGAACCGTCGCCGCGGCATGATCAAGGATCAGGAAGCGGGTACAACCGGTGTGCGCGTTAAAGCGGACGTACCGCTGGCAGAGATGTTTGGCTACATTGGATCGCTGCGTACAATGACATCGGGTCGTGGTCAGTTCTCTATGGAGTTCTCGCACTATCTGCCCTGTCCGGCAAGCGTGGCAACCACGGTTATCGAAGAGGCCAAAGCGCGCAAAGAAGCGAAATCAAAGTAGGTCAGCCTACCTAACTGAAGCCCCGCAAAAGCGGGGCTTTTTTTTGCCCCGGGCTTTACATCGGCGGGTCATCCTAGGAGAGTTAGGTCCAATTCGAAGAATAAGCTCTGGGAGATTGATCATGTTTGCTAAATATGGACCTGTCCTTGTTGGTATTCCGCTTCTTATTTTAGGCTTTCTCTGGGTGTTTGCCCCTGCTACCGCTGCGGCTAATCTCAGCAGTGAACTGCTCACCGGTGCGGCACTCACAACACAGATTGGCGACAGCGTTGCATTTTTCTTGGGTACTGGGTTCCTATTGATTATGGGCGGGCTCAAGCGTGACGCCACGATGATCTTGATCGGCGGATCGCTGGTCGGCCTCGTAGCGCCCGCGAGAATTATCGCTGCGCTGGTCCATGGTGGTGCTATGACCATTGAGCCCCTGGTCGTTGAAGTACTGACATTGATTGTGGCCTGGGTGGCGGCTAAGCAAATCAAGAACCAAACGGAAGCGTAGGTCATGCTCATGCTAACGCTGGGTGTGGCACTTTGGTCAGTCGCTCACCTTTTTAAGCGCCTAGCGCCTGCGGCCCGTGACGGCATGGGTGATCTGGGAAAACTGGTAGTGACCGTTGCCCTTATTGGGAGTCTGGTCATGATGATTTCCGGTTACCAAGATGCGAGTGGCCCTGTCTGGTGGGGTAGGCAGCCTCTGTGGGTATCCATCAGTAACGTATTGATGCTATTTGCCCTTTATATGATGGTCGCCTCCTCTATGAAGGTTCGTATCACTTCGATGGTGCGTCACCCCCAACTTACTGCCATCAAAGCCTGGAGTGTGTCCCACTTGTTGGTAAATGGTGACTTGCCCTCACTGATTTTATTTGGCGGACTGTTAGGTTGGGCCGTCGTCAGCGTGATTATTATCAACCGTCAGGATGGTAAGGTCGCTATGACTGGCGGGAATACAGGTTGGTCTAGGGAAGCACTTGCCGTCCTTGTATCGGTCGGTCTATACGGAGCAGTGGCCCACGCCCACGCGTATCTTGGTTATCCGGTACACGGTTGACGCATGGAATATCAGTTAGCCAGTGCCGATATTGCACAGGCACTCGATGCACTGGCTAGCGATCACGAGCGAATTGCCCGAGCACTAGCGCAAGTTGGATATCCAGAGGAGCGCCGGCGAGATCATTCCTTCGCCACCCTGGCGCGCATCGTTGTGGGTCAGCAGGTAAGTGTTGCCGCGGCGGCGTCTATCACACGCAAACTTGTCAATGCGCTTGGTGGTGATCTGAGTGCTGAGTCTGTGCTCATGTGTTCAGAGGAGGACTTGCGCGGCGCGGGATTGTCTCGACAAAAAGTGAGCTATATTCAGTCCTTGGCAAGGGCGGAGGCCTCTGGCCACTTGTCCCTGACAGCACTGCCTGAACTCTCTGACGATGAGGCCATAGCCGCCATTACTGATATCAAAGGGTTTGGCGAATGGTCAGCTCACATGTATCTCATGTTTTCACTAGGGCGCCCCGATATTTGGCCTGTGGGTGACTTGGCTGTGAGGGAAGGTTTTAAGCGAATTCAAGGTCTGAAGGAGCGTCCAACGGCTGCTCAGCTAAAGCCACTGGGAGATCTCTATCGTCCGCAGCGAAGTGCCTTGGCTTTATTATGTTGGCGATTTTGCACAGCCGAGCCGTTATGACCGATTTTTCTGAATCCGATCAGCAATTTATGACGCTTGCCCTAGAGGAAGCGCGTCGAGCCGCAACCTTGGGAGAAGTGCCTGTGGGCGCCGTCGTGGTTCTCGATGGAAAAATCATTGCGCTCGAGTGTAATCGCCAAATCACGCTAAATGATCCGTCAGCACATGCTGAGGTTCTGGCATTGAGAAAAGCCGGTCAAATGCTGGGTAACTACCGACTTCCCGACTGTGAAATGTTTGTCACTTTAGAGCCCTGCACTATGTGCTGCGGCACTTTGGTGCACGCTCGTTTGAAACGGCTTGTCTTTGCAACAACTGAGCCTAAGGCCGGTGCAGTGACCAGTACAAACAATACGCTGGATAACCCTGCGCTCAACCATCACGTGGATTGGCAGCAAGGGCTAATGGCAAGCGAGAGCGCGCAACTGTTGCGAGACTTTTTTAAATCGCGGCGTGGCTAAACGAATATCAAGTAAATTGATAAATGGTTAACGCCAGAGCTACTACCTTTCAAACGTGATGAGCGAGATACGGAGAGAGGCGATGAATAAATCTCAGATCTACTTTGTTCTAAGCGGTGCGATCTGCATCTTTATGCTTTGGGATATGGCGGACTACTTCCTTGGTGGTCTCAGCTTTCCTAGGGGCGATTGGGAGTCTTATACCTTTGTGCTTCCCATGTTACTGCTGGCAGTGCTTGGACTGCTCAGTCGGGAAAAAAAGAAACAAGACAAGTCGGTAGATTAGAGCGCAGCCCTAGCTTACAGACTTAATGGATTCCAACGCAGCAGTTCGTCTGCCTTCGCGATCAATGTTTCCAAGTTAAGGGGCGGCGCAACACCCTTGTTAGGAATGTCCTTGAGTTGCAAGGTTGCAAAGTAGTGGCGGATGTTGTCCACGTAGGTGACTGCCTCTTCGCCACGTGCAAAGCCATGCCTCAGGTGAGGGTAAATGGCAGGATTTTGAAGATCGGGCAAGTGTTTGCGCACGTCCTGCCATAGGTGAGGATCACCTCCTTTACCCTCTGTCAGTCGCCGCGCTTCCTCCAGATGTGCCATACCCACGTTGTAGGCTGCGAGGGCCATCCAGGTCCGATCAGGATCATCGATATCGTTGGGTAGTCGCCGAAGCAAGCTTCTTAAAAACCGTGCACCACCCCGCAGACTTTGCTCTGGATCCAGTCGATCCTTGACACCCATCTCACGCGCGGTGGGCCGCGTCAGCATCATCATGCCGCGAACGCCTGTCGGTGATTTTGCCTTCGGGTTCCAATGCGACTCTTGATAGCTAATGGCTGCGAGTAAGCGCCAGTCGAGTCGGAATTCGCTTGCTACCCGTTCAATCAGAGGCTGCCAATCCGGCAGATTGCTTTCGACGGCTCTCTGGAAAGTGAATGACTCGATTCGAGAAGCATTGGCAACGTTCCCAAAATACGCTTCCTTCATTCGCTCAAGTGCGCCGTTCTCGATGGCCGAAGTCAGAAAGTGATCGGCTTCATTGCGCCACTCAGCGGCGCGCGAATCGCTACCCAAGTACCAAACGGTATTCAGCGTCTCTTGCAACTGAAACGCCGCTGCCACTCTCGGATACAGCCGCTGCTGCATTGAAAACTCGCTCGAGTCCAGTAGCGCGACCTGCGCCTCTTCATTGTCGATAGCCTTTAGTACGGCGCTCGATTCTGCCGTTTCCAGGACGCGCCAACGAATCTGAGGATTTAACTCCTGTAATGAGGTGAGCCGCATCGCGTGTTGGCTGCCTTGCATGATGATGATGTCAAGATCTGAGAGATCCTCGATACTTCGGGGTCGATATTGGCCAGCTTTATAAACGACCACTGGGTGTTGCTCTAGATAGGACTGTGTAGATTCAAAAAGTAAATTCCGCTCCGATGATTCTGTTAGGCCGGCAGCCGCAATGTGCGCCTCTCCGCGCTGGAGCGTCTCAAATACTTCTTCCAAGGTGAAGGCGACTTTGACTCTCAGACGCATCTCTTGCGAGTCAGCAAAGGCGCGGATGAGTTCGTACTCAAACCCCGCAGGCTCATCGGCACCCAAGTAATAGGTTGTGGGGCCATTGCGGGTAACAACAACCAGTTCACCGTCTGGCTCAAGATTCTCTAGAACCGACGGATCTGTGCAGCCAGCTAGCCCAAGCCATGCTATGAAAAGCAGACGTTTCATATGACTAGTGTAGCTCAGATCTTCATGTTGAACATTCACCCTGAGGCGATCGCGCGGTATGATGTGCGCGATCTCTTTTAGGACTTGCTCATGCTGCTTTTGCCCGGATCCGTCGCGTTGTCCGCGCCTCGTTTTTCCCGCTTATCTGCACAGATAACCGACCTCGATCCTGCGCTCACATTAAAAAGAGCGTTTTTTGTTTATGCGGTCGACGCAGCAGACGGTGTAGACGGCGAAAAGCTGTCGGCACTTCTTCAGCCGGGTACAAGTGCCGAACCACTTGGTGATGAGCTTAGAGAGAAGGAGGTGGTGGTTGTAGCACCTCGTTTCGGGACTATTTCGCCGTGGTCCAGCAAGGCAACCAATATCGCCCAAAACTGCGGTTTTGACGGCGTGCATAGGATTGAGCGTGCCGTTGTTTATGCCATTGACGGCTTGCACAAATCAGAGCGCGCGGATAAGGCCAAGGCTCTGTTGCACGATCGTATGGTCGAGGTGGCGTTGGATTCTGTTGAGCAAATAGAAGGCCTATTTACTGATATTGAACCGCGGCGTCTCGCTACGGTTGCGGTCACAAATGAGGGCCGTGCAGCACTTGTTGAGGCAAATGCGTCCTTAGGATTGGCACTTGCGGACGACGAGATCGAGTACCTGGTTGATGCATTTACAGAACTGGGTAGAGATCCATCTGATACCGAGCTGATGATGTTTGCGCAGGCCAACTCGGAGCATTGCCGGCACAAGATTTTCAATGCGTCTTGGACCATTGATGGTGTCGATCAGCCCTGGTCGTTATTCGGCATGATTAAAAATACCTACCAGCAGGGAGGCGAAAACGTTCTCTCTGCATATGCGGATAACGCTGCCGTGGTTTCAGGTCATACGGCCGGACGTTTCTATCCTGAGCCAGCATCTCAAACCTGGTCTTATCACAATGAGTCGATTGCTCTGTTGATGAAGGTCGAGACGCATAATCACCCAACGGCCATTGCGCCCTTCGCGGGTGCAGGGACGGGGTCGGGTGGAGAGATTCGCGATGAGGGCGCTGTGGGTCGAGGTTCACGTCCAAAAGCGGGGCTTTGTGGGTTTACAGTGTCACACCTGAACTTGCCGCAACACCCACGACCTTGGGAGTTAGACTACGGTAAGCCAGATCGCATTGTGACGCCGCTTCAGATCATGACCGACGGTCCGTTGGGAGCGGCTGCTTTTAATAACGAGTTTGGCAGACCGAACTTGGGTGGTTATTTCCGAACTTTTGAAGTCGCAACCAGCGAAGGCGTTCGTGGTTACCACAAGCCCATCATGATTGCAGGTGGCTTCGGGAACATTAAAGTCGAACATGTGGACAAACCACCGTTCACAGCGGGCGCAAAGCTGATCGTCCTAGGCGGACCGGCCATGTTGATCGGTTTAGGTGGTGGTGCTGCCTCGTCGATGGCCAGTGGCGCTAGTACGGAGGATCTCGACTTTGCTTCGGTGCAGCGTCAAAACCCAGAAATTCAGCGTCGATGCCAAGAGGTCATTGATCGATGCTGGGAGCGCGGTGATGACAACCCCATTGCCTTCATCCACGACGTGGGTGCAGGTGGCTTGAGCAATGCTTTTCCGGAGCTGGTAAAAGACGGTGGTTGCGGCGGTGATTTCAATCTTAGGTCGGTGCCGAGTGATGAAAAGGGTATGAGTCCCTTAGAAATTTGGTGCAACGAGTCGCAAGAGCGATACGTGATGGCAGTGAACCCCGAGCATCTACCGACGTTTGAAGCCATTTGCCTGCGAGAGCGGTGCCCATTTGCTGTGGTAGGAGAGGCCACTAGTCATCAACACCTTCGTCTTGGGGACACCCTATTTGAAAACAATTCGGTCGATCTCCCCCTATCCCTCCTTTTCGGTAAGCCGCCAAAGATGCACCGCAGTGCCCGTCGCGTTGCGCCTCCGATCGATGAATTTACAGGAGAGGTGCCGATTGCAGATGCGCTTGAGCGCGTTCTTACATTCCCTGCTGTAGGGAGTAAAAGCTTCTTGATTACCATTGGTGACCGCTCAGTTACCGGCACGGTTGCGAGAGATCAGATGGTAGGTCCGTGGCAGGTGCCAGTAGCCGATGTGGCCGTTACGACGGTCTCGCTTGATACGCACTTGGGCGAAGCGATGAGTCTTGGTGAGCGAACACCTGTCGCGACGCTCAACGGTCCAGCATCGGCGCGCCTCGCGGTAGCGGAGGCTATAACCAACTTATTGGCGGCGCAGGTGAAGACGCTAGAAGACATCAAACTCTCGGCTAACTGGATGTGCGCTGCCGGTTACTTGGGTGACGATGCAATTCTCTACGATACGGTGAAAGCCGTTGGTCTCGAATTTTGTCCTGAGCTGGGAATCACTATTCCGGTTGGCAAGGATTCGATGTCAATGCGGACCCAATGGGATGACGGTGATACGTCGAAGAGCGTTACGGCGCCGGTATCCCTGATTGTCACGGCGTTTGCGCCAGTGGGAGATGCTCGTCAGACTTTAACGCCCGAGTTGCGGCGAGATGAAGCTACGAGCCTTCTCTTAATTGATCTTGGTCATGGGAAGAATCGACTCGGTGGATCGGTACTGGCGCAAACGTTCGGAAAAATTGGCTCAGAAGTGCCTGATGTGTCCCCGAATGACATCAAGTCACTTTTCGATGCAATGAATCAGCTCAAAACGACTGACGCGATTTTGGCTTACCATGATCGGTCGGATGGTGGTGCACTTGTAGCGCTACTTGAGATGGCGTTTGCAGGTCGGTGTGGCCTGAATATTGAAATTGACTGTTCGCCTCAACAGTCACCTGCGTGTCTATTCAATGAAGAAGTCGGTGTTGTCCTGCAGGTGGCGGATGAGCGTATCGATGAGGTTTATGGCGTACTGGAAGCGCATGGGCTCCGCTCTTTTTCGACGGTTATTGCCAAGCCGCGATTAGATGAGCGTATCGTCGTAAATACCCCGACATTCGAGTTGATCGACAGTCGGCGTGGTGCACTACAGCAGCTTTGGGCTCAAAACTCTCATGCCATTCAGCGCGAGCGAGACAACGCTGGCTGCGCTGATCAGGAGTATGACCAAATTTGCCAAGAAGACCCGGGTCTTTCTGCACACCTCAGTTTCGACATCGCTGATGATATCGCCGCGCCGATGATTGCGACGGGTGTACGACCCAAAATTGCAATCCTGCGGGAGCAGGGTGTCAATGGACAGGCTGAGATGGCAGCGGCTTTTCACAGGGCGGGATTTGAAGCCGTAGATGTCCATATGTCGGACCTTAAAGCCGGTCGGCGGCATTTGTCCGATTTCAAAGGCTTGGCTGCTTGTGGAGGGTTCTCCTATGGCGATGTTTTAGGTGCCGGCGAGGGCTGGGCCAAAGGCGTACTCTTCGATTCAGCGATGAGTGATCAATTCCAGTCCTTCTTTGAGCGCTCGGATAGCTTTGCGCTGGGGGTCTGTAACGGTTGTCAGATGCTCTCTGCGCTAGCGCCACTCATCCCCGGCACGGATCACTGGCCGCGTTTTGCGCGAAACCGTTCAGAGCAATACGAAGCGCGCCTCGTCCGCGTTCGGGTTGAGGAGTCGGCGTCGATTTTATTGAGCGATATGGCGGGCTCAGAGCTGCCAATCGTCGTTGCCCACGGTGAAGGTCGGGCTCAGTTTGTGGCTGATGAAAGTGTTTCTAATCTCGAGGGCTCTAATCGTGTTGCTCTGAGGTATGTCGATAATCATGGGCAGACAGCGTCTGTCTTCCCTGCAAACCCCAACGGCTCCCCAAATGGTATTACCGGTATATGCAATGCGGATGGACGTATCAGTATAATGATGCCGCACCCGGAGCGCGTCTTCCGCAGCGTGCAAATGTCATGGGCACCCCATGACTGGCCTGAGGATTCGGCCTGGATGCGGTTGTTCCGCAATGCCCGGGTGTGGGTGAATTAACGAACAATGCCAATAGCCTTGGCGGGTGCTACAAGCTACACTTCGCGCCTTTCTGGGATCTTGCTTTTACGCACACGTCTGATGGAGCTTGAATGCTAAATCGCTATCCATTGTGGAAAAATCTGTTCATCGCCTTAATTGTGGTGATGGGCTTCTACTATGCAGCCCCGAACTTATATGCACCTGACCCCGCGTTGCAAATCGGTGGATCTAGTAGTGCGCAGGGCATTAACGATGGCGTAATGGACCGTGCCAGTCAGGCCTTGTCAGAGGCCGGAATTGGACATTTTGGGCAGGAAGTTCAAGAGTCAGGAAAAACTGGTCTTGTCCGTCTGGACAGCCGAGATGAGCAACTGAAAGCGCAAGCCGTCTTACAGCGA
>JAACDF010000021.1 GCA_009937065.1 Gammaproteobacteria bacterium
AGGCACAGCCCGGATGCAATTTCGACTTTGATTGGCGGGTTCCATTGCTCGATAAGTTTCGACGGGAACAATTTTTCGCGGCTGGATGCACACTCAGACGTACCCGAGTCCATGACACCATGGTCACGTGGCTTCTTCGGGGATATCGCTTGCAACACACTTCTGGACTCCATGTCAAAGCACTGGCTCCGCGAGTACTGTGACGCGTATACCTTAACGTCACCCTGGCGGCTAAACTCATGGGCGGTGTTGGCCGTGCAGGCTGAGGCCGAGCCTATAGTCAGCAATGTCAGTAATGCGCGGGTACGCGTGGAGCGCAGCATCATCGCGGTTGCACCTAGCATGAGAGCAACAGCGCAAACGGCACCTGCCGCGCCCGCCTTAGCAGCCGCCCATCTGTGCTGCGGGGCTTGGAAATATTCAAAATCATCCGCGACAGTTTGAGATGAGAACCCGTTGAGATTATGTCCAGATGCGAAGTCCTGCTCAATTTGCGCTTCCACGGTCGCAGGATTCATTACAGTGCTCATCGGTGGCGCTGGGGTTTCCTGCGCAGCTTGGGCTTGGACGGTTGGAGCAAGGGCAGGCGCCGGCACAGGTGAAGTAGTACATGGCGTCGGTGCTGGAGGCGCTGGGCGTGGGGTACTCACCACGGCCGCGGTCTGTGATTCGAGCTGAGAAGGCGGTTCGGTAGGTGGTACGAGTGCGACCAGGTGTGGCGGCGACACCTCATCACCAAGAGTGGTGTAAATCCCACCATCGTCATACTGGATAAATTCCTCAGCGTCGATTTCAGCTTGCATCGCAATAGCGGGCCGAGGCCGATTCCCCGGTGAACGACCCGGCTTGCGGGTAATACGTTTAGTTTTTAAATTCTTCAAACGTGATTGATCCTGCTCAAGTAAAAGTTGGAGCCCATGAATGCATGCGGCTCGCGAACGCCTGACGCTTTTGTCAGAAGGGCAATCGGACTTCACATGGCCCCATCCGCCACAGCCCCAGCAATTCTTTTCCGTTTTGAGGAAGTCGTAGCCGATGCCTGTTCGTGCGTTCTCGGCGCGGTGCACTGCGGCAGCGTGCGCCTGGTCGAGAAGCGGAATCGTTTCGGCAGGCTGCGAACTAGCACTCCCAAAATAGTGACTAGTAAACCCTACCCCGGGATCCGTGTACAAATTGGTATTGACTGGCGGCAAAGTAATCTCCTCAGACATGTATGCGGGCAATTGCTCTTGCTGCTCACTTTGCATGCCATCCACACGTCCTGATCGCACTGGGCGGGGCGCCGGAGCTGCTTGGGGCTTGATTTCGATGCCCTTGTCCCAGACCGTGTGCCATAGGTCAGTATATACGTTGGTGACAAGAGCTTGCAAATCAGGCTGGCCAGCATTAGGAAGTCCAGCAGGGATTAAAACAGAAGGGTTGAGAAGTTCATTGATGGATCTGTCTGCCAGCACTCTGGGAAATGTAAAATTCTGGTGAAACTTAATCCAGAGGTCCATGACTGATTTGCCAGTTCGCCGTTGATTGTTATGCCGGATGAGAAGATCTAAAAAAAGTTGGGGCGTGTCCCGGTTGATGCCGACATCCGTGATTTTAATCTGCTCAAACTCAGTATTTTGATTGGAGTCGAGTACGCCATTATTAACGGGAGAGCCAATATTGGTGTCGATATATCTCCAGACTCTGGGCAGCCAGTCATCAGGCAACACGCCTGCAACGCCTGCAGCAGGGGCAGGTACTGCTGGGATTGCCACAAGAGGTTGCGGAGCGACACCAACTCCTAGCGCTGCGTTCGCCGCATTGATCGCCACATTCTGCGCCTGGGCGGCGGCGACGGCAACATTGGCAGCAGCAATGGCGGCATTGGCGGCGTTGGCGGCTGCTACTGTTGGTGCACCAGTCAAAACTTGAGCAACATATGCCTTGACCCTCTCATTGTTGCCAATCAGCTGGCATGCATGGAGAAGGATGGCGCTGTAACATGCTTCAATTCGAGTACGCCTCGCGGCAGTGCTTTGAATATTAACAGCTGCGCCCGCACCACCAGGATGGGGTGGCCCATTGGCACCACCATAGTCTGTCTCAGTAACAATGAGCTCATACCATGAGGACCAATTATCAATCTGGCCACGACACCCATCTTCGAATGCCGGCTTGAAGATGAGTGTCCAAGAGTTGCCACGCTTGCTATCCCACGGGCAACAAACTTTGTACTTCTTTGCGTCATAGTTGTTGGCATTCAGGGTTGAAAGAACCTGCATGTTGGTTGGATGGGAATATAACTAGTTTGGCCCAGCTAGCCTTGAAGTAATCACCCTATCGCCCTCCGGTCGTTCGTGACCCGGCGCTGGTGGCTCCACTAATAGCTGCAGTGTTTGAAAACACCCGGACTGACCCCCAAGGTAGTCCACCGCCAGAACACTGAGACCACCGAGGCACAAGTGTATTTGGACTTTTCTACAGAACGTCAAAGGAAAGACGGGGCGGCCACACGGCCGCACACCACCGGCCGAGCCGGTACACACACGTCCCCAGAGGGCGTGACACACACACATGCGTGGGACAGTTCGCGGGACTCAACCGCCGGCGATAGATCCCACCAGAGTTCAGGGACTGTCCACATGGCGGAGGATCCGTCGAAGACAGCAGCAGTGACAGATGTTATCACAGCTGTGTTCGCAGCTCTGGATGATCCAGGCCTAGCAAGGACGGATGTAAGAGGTGGCAGTGCAAGGTGGCCATTTGATGGCTTGCAATTAGCGGCATACAAATGCGAGGTGGGTGCACAAGCAAGGTCTATGGAGGAGATCAAACAATTTGCCAGTCAAATGGTTGGGTTGCGTGATAAGCTCCTGAAGCAAGAAGCAGTGTTAGATGAATTCCCTGATGATGAGGAAGCAACGAAGACGAAAGCCAGTCTTGAGGCGGATATTCCAAAATATCGCCGCATGGCAGAATCATTCTTCAGGGGTGGAGCAAGAGAGCACATAAAGGATATGGATTGATTAAACGGCAGACTTTCGCCGATGCTTGAAAAGAATGCGGCATGCCGCAAGAAAGGTGCTGATATCTACGACTTTCGTAAGGATGTCAGCAAGCTGGTCTGAGGTACCCACAAAAACAATTTCGACATAATTGTGTGCAACCAAGTATCTCAGGTAATGTTGCCAGCGTTGGAAATGAGCAGTCTTAGGAGTGACGCCGAACTTTTTGGTGAGGTCGTCAGCCGCGGTGTTGTCAATGAGGGCAATTGCGGGACCAGTGAGCTTAATATTGAATTCGGATAGAAAACCGGTAATGTACACGATGCGTTTTCCCATCATGCAACCAGCAGCGATTTCGGCCTCTGCGGAGCTATGGCAAATCACGCGTATGAGTTTGGCTGCCCAGTCAACAGGACCATTGCACATGAAGATAAAGTAACCGGCTGGGGATCGTAGGAGCCATGATGCGTCGGAATAGCAATGAAACCCAAGTGACTTTAAGAAATCGGCGTGACGGCGTGTAGGAATTGATTTTGGAATACTGGGCTCGCCACCATAGACAATGATATCAATAAAGCGGTTATGGTAGTCATAAATAATGAGGTCAATAACGGCGTCCCAGCAGGGGGGTGACGGGTCATGCATGAACTGCCCGAGGAAGGAGGTATGGTAGTTAAGGTGCGCCGATGTGAAGTGAACCTTATACATAAGGGTAGCGAGAGCGGCTAGGTAGGGACGACCCTTCATCATCTGGCGCTCATCATCGTTCGCCGCGAGATGAAGTTTTGAGTAGTGCCGGGGGCTGTTGCGATCAGCGACTGCCGGACTGGTTACTGCTGGTGATTTCGCCGCGGCCACCTTGTCGGTGACAAATTTGTTATACGCGAGCTCGATATGCGGGCGCTGGTGGATTGTCATGCTCTGCCCACGCTTGTAGTCGATGCAGATTCCTGCGAACTTGGTGCACCCAAGGTTGTGTTTGCTAGGGAAGCGAGCGGCGTACAGCGACACAAACTCCTCGTAGAGTGCCATTGCGCTGAACGCAATCCATAGGTCGTCAACCCATACGAGGATAGCGAGAATTCCGGCGCCGCAGTGGGCGATGAAGAGAGTGGGCTCAATCTGGCTCTGGCGGAGAGTTGCATTGTGCTTTGGGAGCACGAGGCCGTCGCAGAACGCTGAGTGTCCCTGTTGCCACACGTTACCGGACTGTTTGAGGCCTTCCAGGCATTTGTGGAGTAGGCATACTACGTCTTTGGTATCAGGCCATGTGCGCCCGCTCGCGTCTGTCTTGGTTTCCATACCAGGCATCTGCTCAACGTACATCTCCACATCGATAGGGTTTAAGGTGAATGCCTTCGTGACGTCGCTCTTAGCCATATACAGTCCGAGAAAAAGGATGAGTGATGCAAAGAGGCGTACTGAGCAGGCGTTCGGCGTGGCGCAGTAGGTAGCGTTGAAGTCATCGAGGCCCTGTCTGAATCCCATGCCAACCCATCGCGCGCGAAGCTCTGTAATGGCGATTCCATTCTTTTCGTCTTCACGCTTGTAGGCATGAGCCACTTTGGTGGGAATGACACGGCGGCCTTTTGGGCGAGGCACTAGGGTGAAGGTTTTATTCTTGACCTTGGCGGCGTAATCCTTTTGGTATGCTGCAAGCCATTCGGCGCCCTGGGGACCGCCCAGCGCCTCGCGGGTACTGGTGGGCAGCTTGCTACTGGTCATGAAGTGGTCTGGGCTGTCTGCAGCCATGGTATTATACGCCACGAATACTGCATCGTCACCGTCATTGACTACCGCAATCGGATACGCGCCTCGATCAGACACAGCTGCCAAACACCCTGTGGTATCTCCCACCACAGCTGTGACGATATGCGCAACATACGCACTCCGCCGACGCACTCCGCGGCCTCCAGCAGCGAGTTCGTGACTGTGCGGGCCTGCATGGCCGTTGTCGAACTCGCAACGAGGGTGCGAGCAGTGATTAGCGCGGTAATGCGTTGCATCACCATGACCGCCGATAACATCGCCACGCACATCTCGCGCTGCAGACGTGTCTGCGTTGTCGGCGTGCAGTGGCGCAGCAGGCGCGTCAGCGGTGGGCGGGCCATGGATCGGGGCGGCAACATCAACGACATCCATGAGGTCGGGTGCATCCGTCCCACCATCGGCGGCGCGTTGTTGCTCCAGGGACGGCAGCGTACCCTCGACACCGCGAAACTCAAACGACCCGATAATCTGCGGGCAACGGGG
>JAACDF010000157.1 GCA_009937065.1 Gammaproteobacteria bacterium
CGTCGAATAAAGATTCCCTCCACCGCTATAGTGACCACTGCTGTATTTTGCTGTTGCCCTTGGGGCTGACATTAGAGGGATTTCAATTAGATCTCCTTCAGAAAAAAGCGACAAAAAGCGAAAGAACGCGTTGGCATCGTCTCTGAAGAGCAAATATGCAACACGTTCAATTTTGTCTTCGGGAATCTCATAGAAAGAGTCTCTCATTTGAAGGGGGTCGAAAATATTTTTGTCAAAGTACTCAGCTAACGTAAGACCAGACACCTCTTCAACGATTACGCCCAACCAATCCGTTCCAATTCCATACTCCCAGCGCGTGCCCGGCTCGAAAGCGATTGGCGCGTTTATGATCATTTCCTTTCCTGCTAAGAGGTCGCCGGTCAGACCTGCTTCTTCAGCGACCATGGCGTTGCGATTCCACATGCTGTAAACGAAGCCCGATGTGTGGCTCATTAATTCTCGCGCCGTAGGTTTTCTTCTGGGAGAAACTAGAATTGGCTCGCCGCTGTTGTCGAAACCTGTGAGTTTTTTTAAGCCTGCCAACTCCGCCAAGTAAGTATCAGCAGGCGCATCAATATCTAACTGGCCACCTTCATAAAGCTGCAACGCAGCTACGGTTGTGATCAGTTTCGTCATGGATGCGATGGCGACAACTGTGTCGACTTTCGCTGGGCGCTCTTGGGCGAGATTCGTAAATCCGTGAGCAGCTTGAAAAGTTATGCCGTCAGAATTTCCCAAAACACCAATGGTCATATTGAGGCGCTTATCTACAACAGGCTGCCGTAAAGCCTCATTCAGAGGAGTTGAATCCAGAGCGAGGAGTCCTGTCGGGACGCCGGAAACGAGCAAAAAGAGAAGGACTTTTTGAACGAACATTGAAGTAACACGCCTTAACTTGGATGATCAATAGCGTAAAGGAAAGCGTCAAAGGAAGATGGTTAATTTTCTAGAACAGGCCTATCGATCGTTGTACGTCACTTTCTGGCAGAGGAAATGCAAGCCGAAGCGAGAAAAACTTGTGGGGGCACCTCTGGGGGAACAGAATCGAATTTCTAATAAATAAGGTAATTAAATCAGTAGGTTATTGATTTTTTTCGGTCCCGTCCGCTAGGCCAATTTGCATGCACCGAAGAATTTATGCTCGCCTTGTAGAGTTATAGGTCGACGCCGTTGAAGAGATAGGGGAGCGTTTGCGTACGCGTCTCTATTTGTGACCTAAAAACGTTCCGTGTTTAGCCGGCAGCACAATAAGGTGGGCAGTTTGCACGTAATGTATGGTTGTTTGGATTGCCGGTTCTGGCGTCAGGTGGTCTAGTTCCGATCAAGAAGCCGAGTTCTTTTGATTCCATAATTCTTGAAACGCACTTCCTTGGGGGGCACATAAAACTGTCGGTTAGGCGTTTTCCATAGCTCTGTTTGGGTTATCCGTGTTATTTCCCGCTACAACCTATGCCCCTGAAACCGAACTTTAAGAAACAGACGAAACGGTAGAAGTTTTTGTCACTGGTAGCTTCACCAGACGCAACAGTTAGGTTGACCCTCTATTTTTTCGCATGGCACAGATAAAGGGAGTGAATATGCGCGACGTAGTAATAGTGGATAGTGTGAGAACAGGATTGGCTAAATCTTTCAGGGGTTCTTTTAATCTGACCCGGCCAGACGACCTGCTAGCGCATTGTATTGATGCTCTGCTGGATCGAAACCCGGGCATGGACCCTGCAGAGGTTGAAGACGTGATCGCCGGCGTTGCAGATCAGATTGGCGAACAGGATGGCAACATTGCTCGTATGGCAGTCATTTTGTCGAAGCTTCCTGTCACGGCTGCAGGCTCAACCATTAACCGCGCCTGCTCATCAGGTTTGAATTCCATTGCTGTTGCCGCCAATCAGATCGCTAGTGGTTGCTCAGAGATCATTATCGCTGGTGGCGTTGAGTCTATTTCGGCTGGCATGCGTCAGACACCCGGTAAATCTGATCCCCATCCGACGATCGAGGAAAAGTCGCCTCACATTTTCATGGCGATGGGTAACACTGCCGAAGTCGTTGCGCGACGCTACAACGTAACGCGCGAGTATCAAGACGAGTTTGCCCTTGAAAGCCAAAAGCGCACAGCCGCGGCTCAGCACGCTGGTTTGTTCGCGGACGAAATTGTGCCCATGAAGGTCAGGTACGCGAAAATCATCAACAAAGAAACCAAAGAAACAGAAATTGTTGCC
>JAACDF010000022.1 GCA_009937065.1 Gammaproteobacteria bacterium
CTGATTGACATCGCGGTTGCCCGAACCAAAGCGCGTCAACCCGATAATATTGTGTGAATGCCGTTATGGATTTAACAGAGTTTTTAGCCCAGATAGTAGATCGAAACGCATCAGACGGCTTTGCGACTGTGGGTTCAGTACCAACGTACAAGGTCGATGGAGAGTTGATCGGTGCTGGAGAGCACCCCCTAGAAAGTAATGATGTAACGGCGCTGATTAAGGCCAGTATGACGGGTGATCAATTTGACCTCTATTTAGAGACTCATGATGCCAATTATGCCATCGAGCACCCGGAGCTGGGCCGCTTCAGAGCAAGTGCATATGTCCAGAGAGAGCAACCTGGGCTTGTCGCTCGTCGAATACACCATGAGATCCCTAATTTTGATGTTCTGGGTTTGCCACCGCAGCTCAAAGAGCTGAGCTTGTTAAAGCGGGGCTTGGTGATCGTTGTCGGTGCAACGGGTGCTGGTAAATCAACGACCTTGGCGTCGATGGTGGATTATCGTAATCGCAACCGACGCGACCATATCATCACCGTTGAAGATCCGATTGAGTTCGTTCACCAGCATCGGCAATCCATCATCAGCCAACGAGAAGTGGGGGTCGACACGGAGTCATTCGATGTCGCGCTGAAAAGCGCGTTGAGACAGGCGCCCAACGTCATCATGATTGGCGAGGTTCGCGATGCCGAGACCATGCGAATTGCCCTCTCCTATGCGGAGACGGGGCACTTGTGTCTTTGCACCTTGCACGCCGGTGGAACCAAACAGGCGCTTGAGCGGATTCAGAGCTTTTTCCCACAAGAGCAGGTGCGTCGTCTTTGGATGGATCTTTCAATTAACCTCAGGGCCATTGTTGCTCAGCAACTTCTGCCAAAGCGCGAGGGTGATGGACGAACGGTGGTGGTTGAGCTGATGTTATCGACTCTCCTTATGCAGGAGCATATTCGTGCGGGTGAAGTAGACAAAGTGCACGAGCTGATGCAGCGCTCGTCCAAGTACGGAATGCAAACGTTTGATCAGGACTTAATTGCAGCGTTTAAACGGGGTTTAATTACGCCCGAGCAGGCGCTGCGTGCCGCTGAGTCGGAAAACGATGTCCGGCTAGCCATTAAGCTCGATTCACCGTCTCGCGGGTCCGATGGAAGGGGCGCGCTTGACGTCGAGACGCCCGAAGGGCGCTATGTCGACAAGTGGTGGCAGGACCGCTAGTGGCCGCCTTGTAACCAGCTTTCGAGGATGATTGAAGCTGCTAGATCGTCAATGGGGTGCGTGGCGTAATCGCCTTTATGCCCCATCTCCCGAGCTCGAGACTTAGCCTCCTTGGAACTGAAGCGCTCGTCATGCAGCACGACCTCTAGCTGCAACCGGCCGTTCAATTGTCGTGCAAAGCGAGAGGCCTTCTCGGAGATTTCTGTGGCCTGTCCTGACTCGTCTATCGGGTTACCAACGACGAGAGCATTAGGTTGCCACTCTTCTATAAGCCCGACGACAGCGTCCCAATTTGGCTTGCCATTATTGGCGGACAGAATGGTCAGTGGCCGGGCTTCCTTTGTCAGAGTGTTTCCAACGGCGACACCAATGTTCGACAAGCCAAAATCAAAGCATAAGAGCGTCGAGACTGCGGTCACCTAGCTGTGCCCTGCCTGCTGCGTTAGTAGATGGATATCAATACCAAGCAACTTTCCAGCAGCGGAAAGCTTATCGGTTACTTTAGTATTGAACAGTACGTCCTGATGCGCCGGCGTGGTCAGCCAGCTATTCTCGGCAATCTCCTGCTCCAGTTGTCCTGCAGACCAACCGGCGTAACCAAGTGTCACCAGGTGCTGATCGGGACCTGTTCCTGACGCAATATCAACAAGCACATCCTTTGATGTCGTCAGCCAAATGTCCTCATTAATCTTAAGCGTCGCATCGTAGGTGACCCCCGGGGAGTGAAGAACAAACCCTCGATCAACCTTAACTGGACCACCCGCCAACACGGCTACCTCATCATGGCTCAGTAGTGGTTGGATATTCAGATGTTCAAAAATATCGGCCAGTTGAAGGTCCAGTGGCTTATTGATAACGATGCCCATGGCGCCCGCTTCACCGTGCTCACAAATGTACGTCACGGTACTTTTGAAAAAGCCCGATTCGATGACTGGCGTAGCAATCAAAAATTGTCCTCTCAGGGAGTCGGTGGTTCTTTGGACGTCCATCGCAATAAATCTGTTTTCCTCAAGGGCGGAACTGCCACGTTCTTACGATCTCTAGTTTATCGACTTGTGCGCTCAAAGCGGGAGGGAATGGAGGATAAGGTGCCGCATCCTGGACCGTTTTTATCGCAGCGCGATCCAAATGGGGAAACCCAGACGATTCCAACACTATAGCCTCCAATAGGATGCCAAATTGATCTACGACTACAAGCAGCCTCACGTCACCTTGAGCACTGCCTACGTTATTGAGTGCTGCGTTGCCCATGGTTTGAACCCGATTCACCCACTTGCGGAGATAGTCCGCATCGAGTGCTCGCCGTGCAGCGACACTCCCGAGCCGGGTGCTTTGCGTCTGGTCTTGCTGTACCTGGCTTAGTTCACCTTGTAGCCGCTCTACTTCCGCCGCGATATCTGCCGCATTAAGGCTTTCCAGCGCCTCTGTCTTCATCATGGCCAGTCTCGCAGACGCCCGCTGCTCTCGGACCCTATCGAGAAGTTCGCCGGGTCGCGGAAGTTGATTTTCGCTGGCTATGTGTTGTGAGTCGGTGGGCGCCTCGTTGCTTTGGGTCAATGTCACGGTCACCGCCATGGATTGGGGAGCTAGGGTCGAGCTAATGAGCGTGGTCGAAATAGCAATGGCCAGCATGCCATGCAGTAGCAGGGATACTCCCGTTGCCACCGGCATGTTGCCCGAAACGTCGTAGCTAACGTCCACGAGACTCCAAGACTTCGCGCTCGATACAGGCGATGAGCTTTTCTGCGATCTGGGTGTTCTCCGCGCGGTCGATTTCGCGCATACAGGTTGGACTCGTGACGTTTATCTCAGTGAGATAATCACCAATGATATCTAGGCC
>JAACDF010000023.1 GCA_009937065.1 Gammaproteobacteria bacterium
GTGGTCCCCGGGGCCGGACTTGAACCGGCACGCTCGCAATGAGCGGGGGATTTTAAGTCCCCTGTGTCTACCAATTTCACCACCCGGGGTGGGCGAGAGCGCGCGATCATATCACGTCAGAACCCATACGCGACCCCGTAGGACGGTGTTACAGTAGAGTTTTATAAAATAACGAATAAACAAGGGGCAGCAGCAGTGGCATCGCAACGAGGCGAGTTTGGTTCACGGTTTGGTTTCATCATGGCAGCGGCGGGATCAGCTGTCGGTTTAGGCAATATCTGGGGCTTCCCAACTCAAGCAGCCAGCAATGGCGGCGCGGCATTTGTGGTCGTTTACCTCTTGCTAGCCTTTCTTCTGGCCTACCCCGTTTTAATGGCAGAGCTCACCTTAGGCCGTCACGCCCACGGCAACATGATCGCTGCGCTAGCGAAGGTCTCGCGGAATGGAACACAGCGTGGCATTGGTACGCTCGTCGGCATTATCGGCATCTTCACTGCAAGTTTGATTCTCAGCTTTTCTGCCATCGTCTCAGGTTGGATGATTGGCTTCGGGGCCGCCTACCCGCTTGATGCGCTTGGCGCGACGGAAACAGCAACCTGGCTGTCCGAGTTCGGGCTGTCTCGAAATCTATTGTTGATGCTGCTCTTCATGACACTGACCATGGCAGTGGTTGCTGGTGGAGTCGAGAAAGGGATCGAGCGCTGGTCAAAACGACTTATGCCAGCCCTCATCATCACGCTTGTCTTACTATCCCTATATGTGATGACACTGGAGGGTGCTGGTAAAGGTCTCGCCGTCTACCTCGTACCTGATCTCTCTAAGCTGTGGTCTACCGAATTGGTATTTAACGCCATGGGCGCGGCCTTCTTCTCGCTCTCACTCGGCGTCGGCACCATGCTCATTTACGGCTCCTACGTCTCCGATGAGGAGCACCTGCCAAGCCTTGGCGTTCAAGTCGCGTTGGTGGATGTAGGTATTGCTGTTTTAGCGGGCTTCTTGATCCTGCCGGCCATGTACGTTGCCGCCGAGCGTGGCGTCATGATCTTCAATGAAGCTGGTGGCTTGTTATCTGAAGACACACTGATCTTTGTCGTTTTACCTGCCCTCTTTGACTCCATGAACGAAGCCGGGACGATTCTCGCGCTAGCGTTTTTCGGGTTAATGAGCATTGCGGCGCTAACCTCCTCCATCTCCATGTTGGAGGTACCTGTCTCTTTCCTGGTCGAGCGTTTTCAATGGGGTCGCTTGCGGGCAGCGTTCATTGCAACAGCCATCATTACGGCAATGAGTGCCGTCATTGTTGCTAACTTCGATGCGCTCTTTGGTTTGGTGATCACGTTAAGCACTCGCTATTCGCAACCGCTACTAGGTCTGGCTCTCTGTGTCTATGCAGGCTGGATATGGAGACGAGATGTGCTGCTAAAGGAACTCGCTCAGAACGAAGAATCGACCGCCAGCACATTCTTTATGCGCTGGTGGCCTTGGTACGTGAGGTTTGTTTGCCCCGCGATTGTCGTAACGATCCTCGTGAGATCGATTGCTTAAGTGCCCCCAGCCTAGTTGGGGCTTCGCATGATTTTGGTGAGCTCCTCGCCTCGTCCTTCCAGAGCGGCCTGGAGCGCCTTCTCCATAAGATAGCGTGCTTGTGCCGTGTAGGCGTAAATGCAGGAGTGCACCGCGGCTTCGTGCCAGTTTTCGACGCTACAGGCGGTAGAATAGTTTTCGAATTCGCTGAGCGTTTTGATCAGATCTGATATGTGCTTTGGACACTCACAATCGAGCAGACTCTTAAGTTTTGCCGCAGCATTGAGCGTACTGTCGTCGTATATCCGTGGCTTCGCTTGGATCAATTCACCCAGATTTATTTCACCTTGCTTTGCTTCGTGATCGATGGCTACACGGCCCAACTCGAATGCGAGACGAGCGGATTCGGGTGGGTACTCTAGTGCACTCATACCTCGTCGCTCAATCTCCTCAATCCAGCGGCTGTTACATAGCTGATACAGCACCAGCGTGCGCTTTGCGCCAAGTCGGTTGGCTAGTGTGTCCATGGCATTGATGTTTGTCATCGACACCGACGGGCAGTGAACGACCAGCATGTCTGCTTTTTCATTGACGTCAAACGCATCAACTGCATTCGCAAGCGACATGCGCGATAAGAACGCACTGATACCCGATAAACATCCTTGGTGGCCATCCAACCACTGGCAGAGCTCTGCGCCAATAAAGACAACTCGCGACTTTGACGCGGGGATGGCTTTCGCCATTCGGCTGCCACGGTTACCCACGAGTAGCTCGAGTGTTTTACGATCTGAGGAGGCAATCTCACCAATACGCACTCCGTCCTCGACCAAAGCGGTAATCAGCTGCAGGTGCTCTAAGTCAGACTGAGTGAATAACCGGCGTCCTGACGCTGACTTGTAGCTCGCTCCCAGTCCGTAGCGTCGCTCCCAAACTCGAAGCGTATCCGGTTTCAGTCCGGTAAGACGGGCGACAGTGCCAATACCATAGAGCGGCCTTGGTTCCAGAAGATTTGGTGTCTTAGCTGCTGCGTTCATGTTTTACCCCGGTTTTTGTTCACTAATTGTCGTGATTTACGCGACATTTCGGGGTCTAGATCAGTTCGAGAGCACGATGTCCAAGAGTTGTTCAGGTAACAGCTGGACATTGTCCAGTTTTTTCTGGGCAGTCCCGCCGATGGGTCGTATAGATACAGGACGCACACGGGGCAGCGCGAATGAACGACAATACGGACGAGAAAGACATCGAGTTGATGTTTGCAGAAGCACGTCGTTACGACCTGCTAACCGCAGAGCAAGAGCAGTCGATAGACAGTACTAAATGGAGTGCTGTAAGAGAAATCTACGCACTGATCGCAGAGAATGAAGAACTTAGCCGGTATCTAGCTCTGTTTTGTCGGGAGTGCCTTGAGAACCCGCCGCAGATTCAGCGCTTCCCCAACAGGGACCTGCACTTTGTGCTTCGACGTGAACTCGCCGCGCTCTTCAAGGACGGCTCGCATGCGACGCAGTCTCGCACTGTCGCCAAGAAACTCTCTGAACTAAAAACCACTGCCGTGCGGCGCAAACATGTCGAAGCATTAGAACTACCAGCAAGCCTGACCGTTGGTATCGCTGTCGCGATCCTGCGGCGGGCGGGTGGTCAATTCGCAGACACTGTCGCCGATTCGATCGGCCACTGGCAACGGCATTGGCAGACACCGGTGCCATCGTTTGCACTGGATCACTCTCTACTGTCAGCCATCAAGAAGCAGTTGCGAACTTACACAGAGGCGCGCGACCGCCTGGTTATGCACAACCTTCGCTTGGTCTATTCAATCGCATCTCGTTATAAGGGTCGCGGTGTGGGGTATCTGGACCTCGTACAAGAAGGAACCCTTGGGCTTATTCGTGCGGCTGAAAAGTTCGAGTACGAGAAAGGGTTCCGATTCAGTACTTACTGTTTCAACTGGATTACACAAGCCGTTAGACGTTATGTGGGCGATGCTGGGACCCTAATTCGGTTCCCAACCCATGTACAAGAGCAAATTGGTCGCCTCTACAAAGAGCGGTATGCCGAGCAGGCACGCACAGGGCAAGACGCGGATGCAGATACTATCGCTATCAATGCAGGTATGGATCCAGACAAAGCGCGCGAGCTCTTGCAGTTACGCAACCTTACTGTGTCGCTCGATGCACCAAAATTTGACGAAGACGACGAGACTCTCGTTGACGGTTTAGTTGGCGAAACCTTTGGCGAGGCAGCTGATAACGCTGAGCAAGCGTCATTGGGAAATTTTTTGGGTAATGCCATTGGCCGACTCGAGGCCAACGAGAGGCAGGTCATCCTTGCGCGATGGGGTCTACAGAACGGGCCACCCCTCAGCCGTGCCGAGATTGCAGATAAACTAGGCGTTAGTCGCGAATGGGTGCGGCAGCTCGAGCGCACGGCACTTAAGAAGTTGAAGGGCCAAGTTGACGTGCAACATGCCTTTGACGACTACCGACAAAGCGGTAGCTGGTGACATCAGCCTTCTAGGTCCTCAATAGCGTCCTTCAACGCATCAAAGCGAAATTGGTAGCCGGTTGACAGTAATTTATCCGGCACTACCCGCTGGCCTGTCAGTAGTAACTCACTGGCCATCTCGCCCAAAATGAGTCGCATCAGCGGACCAGGTATACCAACGCCGATCACTGTGGTTTTAACCTTTCGAACTTCGTCCGCAAAGGCTCGGTGTGTGACAGGCTCTGGCGCTGTCATATTTACTGGACCGGAAATGTTCTGATTTGCGATGCAATGCATGATGGCACCCACCATATCAGAAAGATGGATCCAGCTAAGCCAGTGGTCCCCCTTCCCCATCCATGACGCTAGGCCAAATCTGAAGGACTGTGTCATTTGTGGATAGGCGCCTGAAGAATCATCCAGTACCACACCAGTTCGCAACACTATGCACCGAGTCCGCTCGCTCTCGAGTTCACCCGCACCAGCTTCCCAGTCGTGGCACAGGTCTGCCGAAAAGCCGCTGCCCGGCTCGTCGGTTTCTTTAAACTCACGGTCTTTACTCTGTCCATAAATGCCAATAGCACTGCCACTAATGAACAGATTTGGGGTGCCGATATTGCGCAGTTGCTTCACCAATGCCTTTGTTAAATCGATTCGACTCGCGCGTATTTCCTTTTTGTAGGACGGCGACCATCGACGGTCGGCTAAGCCTGCGCCAGCGAGATTAATGACGATGTCTTGACAGATCTGCAGATCGTCAATCGCCTTGATATACCTCACGGACTCAGTGCTCTCCAGCGACTGTCGCGTCAACACAGTTATCTCGTGTCCTCCCGAGAGCAGGTGCTTGACCAATGCGCGTCCAATTAGGCCCGTGCCGCCTGTAACAAATACCCTCATTCTCGAATTATCCTTGGGCGCTTATCGCCAACCAAAACACAGTAGCTAACGTATACGTCCAATGCATCAAACGGTTGAATCTTTGTCCACGTGGTTGCACCGCATAGAGCGGTGGACGGTGCTTACGGGTGCGGGTGTCAGCGCTAACTCAGGCATTCCTACTTACCGTGATCGAACTGGCCGGTGGTTGAGAGTCGATCCCATCCAACACAAAGAATTTGTCGAGTCCGAAGCAAAACGAAAACGTTACTGGGCTCGTTCCATGGTGGGCTGGGTTGGCGTGGATCAGGCCAGACCTAATTCAGTTCACTACGCTCTAGCTGCCCTGGAGCGAGCAGCTAAAGTGGATCTGCTGATTACTCAAAACGTCGACCGCCTGCATCAGAAAGCCGGGTCGCAAGGGGTTGTCGACCTCCACGGTCGACTCGATCAAGTTATTTGCCTGGAATGCGATGAGCTCGAATCTCGTCAAAGCTTCCAAACCCGACTATTACAGTCAAACCCTTTCGTGCCTGATTACCAGCACATCGCGCGACCTGATGGTGACGCCGATGTACCGGATAACTATGTGGAGAGAATCATTATCCCCCAGTGCAGACACTGTTCTGGAGTCGTTATGCCGGACGTCGTGTTCTTTGGTGGCACTGTACCAAGGTTGCGGGTTGATGCCTGCGTTGAATCTTTATCGAGCGCTGGTGGCCTTCTGGTCGTAGGAAGCTCGTTACAAGTTTATTCTGGCTTCCGCTTTTGCCGCCTAGCCGAAAAGTTGCGTATTCCCATTATCATTGTCAACGAGGGTGAAACGCGCGCTGATGGCATGGCGACCCTTAAAATAGAGCAGTCCGCGATGAACCGCCTCGTCGCGGCCATCGATCAAATCATTCCGTCTCAGGAGAGCAAATCTGCGTGAGCACAACCATTTTACTGTTCAGGCAGGACCTGAGACTACATGATCACCCAGCACTTGCGGCTGCAGCACAACGTGGCGAGGTGTTGCCTCTTTTTATTTACGATGAGCAGTTGGGGGGAGATTGGAGCCTTGGCGGAGCAAGCCAGTGGTGGCTGCACGAGAGTTTGACCGCGCTGTCCGCATCCATCAGCTCCCTAAATGGGCGACTTATTTGCCGCCGCGGAAACACCGTGGACATACTGATCGAAATTCAGGAGGCTGTTAAAGCCGATGCCATTTATTTTTCCCGTCAATATCAACCATGGTCGGCTGAACTTGAGGGCTCAATCAACGAGGTCTTTAGCAGCACAGATGTTGAGATAAGGCGCTATCCGGGCACGCTATTGCATGAGCCGGGGTCAGTACTGACAGGCTCTGGCACCCTCTTCAAGGTATTCACACCCTTCTGGCGCGCCGCTAATAAGTTACCTGTTGCAATACCCATCCCACTGCCCGACATCACCTGGTGCGCGGACCCTCTTACAACAGAAGCACTCGTCGACTGGCAACTCCAACCCAATACGCAAAAAGATATCCCCGACTGGGCCAATGGCTGGGGCGGTCTTTGGAATCCCGGTGAGGACGGAGCACAGTCTGCCTTGGAATCCTTTTTGGAAGCGCCCGTAGAGCATTATTCTGAAGGTCGAGACGTGCCGGCAAAGCGGTACACGTCCAGACTCTCTCCACACCTGAAGTTTGGCGAGATTTCCCCTCGGCAAGTATGGGCAGCTGCGCAACAACGAAAATTATCAGCTCCGCAGTGGAGCTCGGCCATCGATAAATTTCTCGCTGAGATCGGCTGGCGGGAGTTCTGCTATCAGCTCATCAACCTATTCGATGACATGCCGAACATCCCGTTTAAAGGCCAGTTTGCGGCATTCCCCTGGGAAAACAGCACCTCTCACTTAAGGGCCTGGCAGCGGGGTCAGACCGGGTACCCAATCGTCGATGCAGGCATGCGTGAACTCTGGCAGACAGGCTTTATGCACAACCGCGTCCGAATGATTGTTGCCTCTTTCCTAACCAAACATCTCTTAGTTCACTGGTTAGAAGGCGAACGCTGGTTCTGGGACTGTCTTCTAGACGCAGACATAGCATCTAACGCCTGTAGCTGGCAGTGGGTGGCGGGCTCAGGAGCCGATGCCGCACCCTACTTCAGAATCTTCAACCCCATTGCACAGGGTCAGAAGTTTGACCCAGAAGGGATTTATGTTCGTCAGTGGTGTCCTGAATTAGCAGAGCTACCGAAAAAATTCATTCATTCACCCTGGGA
>JAACDF010000158.1 GCA_009937065.1 Gammaproteobacteria bacterium
GCCGCCGAGGGCCAGTGCAATGTGGCTGTTGAACTCGAGATGGATGCTGACAAAGCAAAAGCGCTTGACGATATAAAAGCTCAGGTCAATGCCATCACGACCTTCCCGGTTAATACGGAACGACCCATCGTGTCCCAGGTCACCATGCGTAGCCTCGTTGCTCAGATTGCGGTGCACGGGGATACCGATGAACGGTCACTAAAAAACATCGCAGAATCCATTCGGAAAGATTTACTTGAGCTGCCTGAAGTGAGTCTTGTCGAAACACTTTACATGCGCGCGGATGAGATCTCCGTTGAAATTTCTGAGGCGACATTGCGTCGACACCAGCTCACATTGGACCAGGTCGCACAAGCGATTCGCCGCTCTAGCATCGATATTCCAGGCGGCTCGGTAAAAGCTGATGCTGGAGAGATTCGCCTGCGAGGCACAGGTCAGCGCTATAGCGGGGAAGAACTGGAAAACGTCGTGGTAGCGACAGAGTTAGGCGGCGCTCGTCTGCTACTTCGCGATATCGCTACCATCGTCGATGGATTTGAAGATGTCGATCAGTACGGTGAGTTAAATGGCGAGCAAGCCATGATGATTCAAATCTCGCGAATCGGCAGCGACGATGCTATTGAGATCTCAGAGGCTGTCGTCGCCTACGTTGAGCGCAGGGAGCGTGAGCTCCCCGAGGGTATTCACTTTACGATGTGGAGTAACGAGGCCGATGAGCTCGTCGGTCGACTGGGCACCATGATCAATAATGCGGTTGGCGGTCTATTGCTCGTCATTATTAGTCTCTCTCTGTTTTTAAGGGTTCGACTTGCCTTGTGGGTCAGCGCAGGTATCCCAGTGGCTATTTTTGGCGCTCTCGCCTTTTTTCCGAGCACGGGTCTGAGCATCAGCACGCTATCACTCATGGGTCTCCTTCTATCACTAGGTGTGGTGGTCGACGATGCCATTGTGGTCGGGGAGCGCATCTATACCAAGGAGCAGGATGGACTAGATCCACGATCAGCGGCCATTGTTGGAACAAGCGAAGTTGCCGTTCCTGTTTTTTTTGGCGTTCTGACCACCATCGCGGCTTTCATGCCACTACTGAGTGTAGAAAGTAATCTCGGCCAATTCTTCATCTCGATTGGCGGCACCGTCGTGCTTTGCCTGCTCTTCAGTATTGTGGAGTCGCAACTGATTCTGCCCTCCCACCTCGCCCATCGCAGTCAAAAGCGCGGAGAGACTAGATTCGGCCAGCGATGGGAGACTTTTCAAGACCGAATAGCCGGTTCGCTAGAGCACTTCGCCACACACCGCTATAAGCGCTGGATAGTATGGGGCATCGACAACCGTTACACGACCTTGTCGGTTGCACTTGCCATGATGATCATCATGGGTGGCCTGATGGCCAGTGGTCGAGTCTCATTCCAATTTTTCCCGGCTATCTCGGGTAACAACGTCGTTGCTCGCGTGGTCATGCCTGAAGGCTATCCGCTGGCGGGTACACAGGCAGTTGTGGAAAAGCTTCAAGCTTCAGCGGCAGAGACACGTCTTCGAGTCGATGCTGACCGAGCCGATGGGAATTCAGTGTTCAGAAATGAACTCTCGTCAGTTGGCATAAGCATCACTCAGGGCGCTATCGTGATGGTCGGCGCGACCGGCTCTAATGTGGCAGAAGTCTCACTAAACCTTGTCCCCTATAGAGACCGCAGTGGTATGACACCTCAAGAAGTGGTCAATCTATGGCGCGACCTGACCCCTCCTATTCCGGATGTCGTAGAACTCAGCTTCTCAGCGGATGCCGTCTCCATGGGTGCCGATATCGATCTCGAACTTCGTGGTAGGGACATTGAGCAGCTAGGGCGAGCGGCCTCAGACTTGACTGACACCCTTGCTAGCTATGGCGGGCTCTACGACATCAGTAACAGTTATCGCTCCGGAAAACGTGAGCTGGCCCTGACAGTTCTGCCAGAAGCCGAAGCACTGGGTCTGACGCAAGCAGATCTAGGCAATCAAGTGCGAGACGCTTTTTACGGGCGCGAGGCTCAGCGGGTGCAACGAGGACGAGATGACGTTCGAGTTATGGTGCGCTTCCCTCAGGACGATCGTCGTTCACTCGCTAGTCTTGAGAACATGACCATACGTCTTCCCGATGGCACCGAGGTTCCCGCGTTGTCCGTCGCGAAGCTAACTCCTACTCTCGGAAATTCGACCATTAACCGGACCGATGGACAGCGGACCATCAACGTCATTGCATCGGCCAACCGCGAAGCCGTTGCACCTGAAACGATTCTGGTCGAGATCTTCAGGAAGCATATACCGCGGTTAATGGAAGCCTATCCAGGGATCAGCGTGTCACAAGCGGGCGAAGCCGAAGAGCGGACCCGAGCGGTTGGTGGTCTGGCGAATTCCAGTCTCGTTGCGCTCATGGTGATCTATACCCTACTTGCCGTGCCGCTAAAGTCGTACTTACAGCCGCTGGTGGTGATGGCCAGCATTCCATTTGGTTTTATTGGCGCCATCCTCGGGCACAAAATCATGAATTACGATCTGGTGTTCTTCTCGCTATTGGGAATGATCGCTCTGTCGGGGGTTGTCATAAACTCGAGCTTGGTGCTGGTGGACTTCATCAACCGCAACCGTCGAGTGAACGGGATGGCACTGCGCGAGGCTGTCATCGACTCGGGCATGTCCCGATTCAGGCCCATTTTTCTTACGTCGGTCACGACCTTTATGGGCTTGCTACCGCTGATGATCATACGTGACTTCGATACGGCGCCCTTTGTGCCACTAGCCGTATCACTCGGATTTGGTGTCGTCTTCTCTACTGCGGTTACTCTGATATTGATACCGGCGCTTTACGTCATCCTTGAGGACTTTCTGTCGCTGTTTCGCAACGATGTAAAGCCAGAGGCCGAGGCGGAAGAAATTCCGTTAACCGCTCAGAGCTAGGGTTGATGATTCACCAGCGCATCGAGCGACTCATACTCTAGATCAATTCCAAAACAGCGAGGTTCGGTCGCAGCCAGCGCATCGGGTCTCTGGTAAAACAGGGGCGCGCCAACGGCTAGGACCGCCACACGCTGACCGTAATGCAAGCGCTCTGCATTGATGGGTGTCGATGTTTCCGTATCCACGATGACGATGAGGTCGGGCACCATGGCGAGGGGCCGATCGTCCACGGTTGCCACCAAATATTCATTCTTGATGGTGATGGAACACACACACTGGGAATTATCAAAATCTTCTATGGATAGATCTCCAACGTCGTAACCACCCACTGTACGCGTGCTCTTAGACGATACTTTGCCAGCGAAAATCTTATGGACGCTGCCGTAGACGGATTCGGCAAAAAGAGACCGTAATGCGGGCATAACATCGTCAATGGGACCGCGCTGCTCCCTCAGCAAACGACCGAGCTTTAGGGAAAAACTTACCGTTGAGGGTATGACGGACGCTTTAATCTGAGCGCCAGACATGGGGTGTTCAGCGACAGTAATCATGCCACCCGCCGCCGCCGCAAAAGCTCGGATATGGTGCTCATAGGTCGTCGTGTCAGAGGTATCAAACACTGCGGTATTACCGGCGTAATCCATAGCAAGCGCCGGTGTCGGCTTCACTCCGGCTATGGCGTAGCTCATCATTTGGGCCTCTGGGAAGGCACGACCCATGCCATCGCCATCGACTACGGGTAATCCGCGCACAGCCGCAGCCATGAGCGGCATCAGCGAATTACCACCACCTATCTCGAATGATGCGACCGCAGAAATAGGACGTCCTACGAGTTCCTCATAGCGATCGAGGACTTTTGATGCCTCATCCACCGACGGCAACAGCTCGAGGGAGACAGTGGGAGCGCCTACGCCGCCCACGGGGACAACGAAGGCGTCATCATCGAGCGACTGTGCATCAATCAAGGTCACTCCACCGGTTTGCGCCAGGGTTTCTTTCGCTATCAAGGTCGGCAAATACGGGTCACCGCCACCCCCCGTCGCGAGGAAAACAGCGCCCAAGGCGAGATCATCAATATCGGAAGCGGTGATTTTCATAAGGCACATTTCATGAAGCAAGAACCTCACGCCCCGCCAGATCACCGACGACACTCACCCGTATACGCGAGGTGTCCGTCGCCATGTAGGGAATATCGACTTCTTCAACGTTTACGATGTTTATCGTTGCCGAGTCGGCTCCTGCGGCCAGTGCTTTTTCTGACGCCATTGCAGTCAGTCTCTCAATCACTACTTCGCGGCTATCGCCACCTGCGATACGCATATCTTCGGCCTCTCCACTCACCTGAGCGATAGACGCACCAATCGCGTTCGCCACATCCGCATTGTCCGGACGCACGAGGGGACAACCGGCCAAAGTATCGCCCGGTATGAGTGGCGCACCTCCGCCGACAAGAATGACGGGTAACACAGCCCCGCCAGGCTTCATCAGATCCACAGCTGCCGCCAACTTCTCGACAATCAGCGAGTCCACCGCTTCGCACACCTCTGAAGCTACGGGTTTAGACTCCGATGCACCTAAGATAGTGAGTCGCCCTTGCGATACCGCCACATCGGTCAATGTCATAACCTTCCCGCCAAAACACAGGGCTTTCTGACGAAGCTCACGAGCAACGGACTGAGGTCCGCAGCTCCTACCGTCGCGACCAATCAAACTGCCACCACCGAGCCCAATTGCAATGACATCAGGCATTCGAAAGTTTGTGCGCGCGCCGCCCACATCAATGACTAGATTGGACTGCCTCGGAAATCCATTTTTGAGAGCACCGATATCAGACGTGGTTCCGCCTACATCGATGACAATAGCGTCAGCCAACCCTGTCAGCGCCCAAGCACCTCGTATTGAATTCGTTGGACCCGAAGCAAAGGTCAATGCCGGGAATTGTCTGACCCGCTCAAGATCAATCAGTGTTCCATCGTTCTGGCTAACGTAGACAGGACAATTCAGTCCCAACTTTTTACTAGAGCCGACTAGTGCATTCGCAACACGATCAGCGAAGTCCAATAGCGATGCATTCAATATGCTCGCATTCTCTCGCTCGATTAGGCCCAGTCCACCCATCAAATGCGACGCACAGATCCTGACACCGGGTAGCGCCTCTGCTAACCGTGCGACCAATTTGTCCTCTTGCTCAGGTTGGGTGGGCGAGAACGCACAAGAGACCACCACAGATGCGGGCCGCGTGTCGTAGAGCGTTTGTGTCAGCTCAGTCAACTCGGCTTCCTGAATGTCTGACAGCGCGCGCCCGTCGTAGAGATGCCCGCCATGAATCATATAGCTGCCACCGTCAGTGGCTTCCGCTAGGTCTTCAGGCCAGTCAGCGCGTGGCATTAGCCCCCGCCCCGCCGGTAAGCAGACGCGGACCGCTGCAACACGAGAAAGCTGCTTTCTCTCCACCACCGCATTGGTGAATTGGGTTGTTCCGATCGTCAAGAGATCAATAGATGCAGGACTCTGCCCTTCTAGGACGGCAGCCAGAGCTGCTTCAATGCCGGAGGCGACGTCCTCGGTAGTCGTTGCCTTTACCCTAGCAATAACCTGACTGCCATCCATCAGGACAGCGTCGGTATGGGTGCCACCAACGTCCAAACCAATACGCATTACTGACGCACCCAGCCGAGCCGTGCAGCGATCCAGTAGAGCACCGCCGTCGTTAGCATGGCATCAAGCGCCGCCACACTGGTCACACTACCAATCAAGCCCTCAGATGCGGCAAGCGCGATCGCAGCACCCATAAACCAGGCCAGCAACCCCCATCGATTGAGCGGTTGATTATCCACTACTTCAGTGACTCGATAGGCCTCAGGCCGAGCTATAAAATGGTCGACAATAATGACACCGGCGACCGGAATAAAAACAACCGACAAATAAAATAGGAAGGTCACAAAACTATCGAGAATGTTCATCAGACCGGCAGACACACCAATCACACCCAAAACGATGGTGACGGTACGTGCAGATAAACGTGGAAACGATGCCGTTACGCCCAATACGGCACTGTAAAGATTAAGCGCATTGAGCACCCACGAGCCCGCGATAATGATAATGAAGGCTCCGAGCCCTAAACCGAGGGTGAGCATGATACTAATGATGTCTTCCGTGCCCAGAACCATAGCGGCGCTTGCCGCCACCCACATAACAAACGGCTGCGCAATCATGTAACTGGTGCCACTGGTGAGCAATGCTCCACTCGAGGAGCGCAGAAACCGCGTGATATCCGGCATGATAATCGAGCCAATGACAATCGAGCCGACAATCGCCGAAATGCCGTCACCAAGGCTCATTTCTCCCTGAGACGCCCCGACAACTGGTGCAGTTTGGCTTGTCGCCGTGACCAGTAGGGCCAAGGCAACAAACGCCAGCACGGGAATCATCAGCGTCGAGACTAGATTGATCGCCCGAAACCCGATAATGGTCGTCATGGTAATCAATAAACTCGCCATAATGGTCACTAACAGCTCGGGTGGGATGACACCAAAAAGCTCCTCGGACAACCCGCCAATCGCTAGCCCAAATAGATTGAGGTTGATACCAAACCACCCCAACAGGGAAATGGAGAATGCGAGATTAACAATACGTGCACCGGCATCTCCAAAGGCAATGCGGACAAGCAAATAGGAGTTAAAGCCGGTTCGTGCGCCGATTGAACCCATCAGCCAACCAATCAAAAAGATGACAAAGGCGCCCCCCAATATGGCTGTTAGTGTGAGATCGAGGCCCACCCCCCTGGATACTTCAATGCCGGCGATAAATGTCGGTAGCGAGAAAGACACCATTGAAGCAACGGCGGCCACCCGAAATGCGGCTACGCGCGTGTCTGTCGGGACTGCGTGCGTCGAAAATTCATCGTGCTCGGTAGGACTGTTCATTGTCGTTTTATCTCGGGGTGATCGGTTGCATGCGCTCGTGCGTGTTATCAGTAATCATTCGCGAATGGGGTCAAATGATGACCCCACGTAACGCCCTCAACTGCGGCGTGTAAGCGAAACAACTCAATCCAACATGCGCATGAAAACCTAAACACCATCATGCGTTCAGCCGAGCAGTGAGGCAACAGCAAAGCAAATGCAATCACGTCTTTTTTCGAACAAAAAAAAGCCCGCAGTTTGCACTGCGGGCTCCTGATCGGGTGGGCTATCCTTACATTGAGTAAGAGAGACCCAAAACGAACGTACGACCGCGCGGACCTACTGGCCATGCGTTCTGAGTCGCATAGGGCTCTTCGTCAGTGATGTTGTTAATCGCTGCAAAGAACGACAGCTCATCGCTATAGCGATAGTTAGCGTTCAAGTCAGTGATGATGACTGAGTCGAAGAATCCGGCATCACCATAGAGCGCCTGGCTGTCACCCAAACCGAGGACTGACTCAATTTCGTCAACACCCTGCTTGCTCTGGTAGATGCTCTGCATTCCCACAGTTAGCGCACCACGCTCAACTGACGCACCAAACGACGCTGTTGTCTTCGGACGCTGAATTTCCTGAATTTCAGGGTCAACATCTGCCGCATCAAGCGGATTGAAGAAACGATTCAGTTGGTCCTGATGCGATCCAGTTAAACGGAGACGGAAGAAGTAGTCCTCAACCGCAAACTCGTAGGACGCCGAAACGTCAAAACCTTCCGCTTCTAGATTCGCGAAGTTGATTTGCCCTGTCTCGAGGAAGTCCAAACCACCATCTGCACGGCGTGTAAACGAGTTACAGAAGCCAAGGCTTGGGTAGTTGGTTGAGTCGTAACAACCTTTGAGAATGTCACCCGCACCAACAGCTGAAATAGCGTCTTGGATGGCCACATCCCAGTAGTCTACCGTGATAGTCAGGCCGTCGATAAAGCTAGGTGTTAGCACCACACCGAAAGTATCGGTATCTGCCGTTTCTACACCCAGGTTCGGGTTACCACCAGACACACCATTAAAGCGCGCTGTCAGTGGGTTCGCCCACGCGTATTCACCTGCCTCGTTGTAGATAGCAGAGTTAGCTACACCAATCGCCTGAAGCGCTGACGCACAGTTGGCTTCACGAACCGAGGAACCTTCGTTGATTCGCAGAGCGTCACAAGGGTCCTCGTTCTTGTTGATGAAGATAGGCAGACGTGGGTCATACAGCTCAGAGATGTTTGGCGCTCGCACAGCCTCAGAGGTTGTATAGCGGAAACGGATCTCATCGATCGGCGCCCATGTTGCACCAAACTTCCATGAAGTGGCTTCACCCAGTGTAGAGTAATCCGCCTGTCGAACCGCAGCATCTACTGTCAACTCACGTGCAAAAGAGCGATCAGCGAAGATGGGAAGACGAATTTCCGCAAACACGTCAGTTACATCGTAATCACCCGACGTATTGAACTGCTGGGTGTTATCGAAAGATGTGAAGCCGAACAACCAGGGAGACACCTCGCTAACCTGTGCGCCAGGCGTGAAGGATGTTCCTGCTGGCAAGATACCGAGGGTCAATGGATCCAAGCGGTTATCGCTTGACTCATCGCGGTACTCGATACCGGCTGCATAACCGATGGGGCCGTCCAGCAAACCACCTAGGACGTCAAACGAACCCACAGCTGTAACGTTCAGAACAAACTGCTCAACCTCGAGCTCGTCTGTCAAACGCTCAGTGATGAAGTCCTGCGCCTCTGGGCTTGCAGCGTAAGAGCCGAATGGATTGAGCGGCTGACACTGGCCATCACCAGGCGTGAACGTGTAGTAGCGGTCACTGTAGAAGCTACCCTCGGTATAACCGTTTGCCCACGCAAAGTAGTCGATGGGGTATGCAGCGGTTGGATCGAGGTCTGAACGACAAACGGGGTTACCGTTGGCATCCGCCACTGTGTCCATAGCAGCGTAGAACCGGTCAAGCAAGATGCTAGTCGATTCTGATTTCTGTTCAAAGATGCCCTGATTCACAGAAAACTCGATCATGTGGTCTTCACTTGGCTGCCACTCGAGGCCTGCTACAACACGTGTTGTTTCACGCGTGTACTCAGAGCCATCTTCGTGCCAATCAAGCGCGTCTTTTGTGAAGATGAGGTAGCCCACCTGATCCATAACAGGCTGAAGTGCAGCCGGCAGATATGGGTTATCAGGTGTGATCTCGAGGGTATCAAAGAAGCCGTCGTACTCTGAGAACGTGTTTGTCTCAGCTTTCACGTACTTAGTTTCGAGGAAACCTTTCAAAGTGTCGCTGAACTCATAGGTCACATTGAAATTCACAACCTGACGGTCGGTCTCGGGATACAGCGTGTCACGGTTGTGCTCGGCAAATGCACCATCACCACCGGTACCGAACAGACCATCAATGAGCACGCCGTCCTGGTTTACCCGAACACTGCCATCGGGGCTAGTCAGCCAGCAACCAGCGAGGTAGCCCACTCGGCCGCCCTCTGATTCCTGACAGTCAGCGATGCCATTACCATTGATGTCGACGTAAATATCGCCACGTCCGCCAAAACCGGGCGCGATCGAACCCTCGTGAGACGTCAACCAGTAACGGGCGTCACTCACGACGGCACGCGGTGGACCGTTGGGGTCGGGGTTGTTCAGCGTAGTCGCAATCCCGTTGTTACGTGACCATGAACGCTCGCCGTAAAGAATACCTGCGTCATCTTCGGCACTGACGGTCAGTACGGCGTTACCGCGACCGTTAGCGAAGTTGGTACCCCAAGCGATATCGAGAACCGTCGTTTCACCCGCACCACGCTCTGGCCGACCTGCCGACAGATCAACCTGCAGACCTTCGAAGTCGTCTTTCAAGATGAAGTTCACAACGCCCGTCACCGCGTCAGCACCGTAAACCGCTGATGCACCGCCGGTTGTTACTTCTACACTCTTGACCAAGGCTCGGGGAATGGAGCCTACATCAACCGCCTGTGAACCTCGGAATCCCGACACGTGACGGCGGCCGTTAACCAACGTCAGGGTTCGCGAACCGCCCAAACCGCGAAGGTTAAGACTGTTTGCACCGGTCGATGAATTCTCGGCCGTTAGGGAAGAAACAAGCGCGGGGATATCAGCAACGATATCGGCGATGTTAATTTCACCCGAGTTACGAATGTCTTCCTCAGATACTGCCTGAATAGGTACTGAAGAAATCGCGTTCGAATCAACAGGGATGCGGGATCCCGTAACGATGACTTCTTCCAACTCTTCCTGGGCTAAAACCGCAGGTGCTGCTGTGGCAACGGCTACTGCCAATGCTGCCAATGCAAACCCGGGCTTCCTAGACAATGACTTAATCATCTTAGCGTCCTTTAATGGTTTATATGCTCGATTCACCCGTAGGAATGGACCGCGCATTTGTCTCTAGTTATCCGGCACATATGTGCCCGCGTTGTATCTCGCACCTTCCAGTATATAGCTGTGCACAAATGTGACAAGCCAAGGGCGCACCAACAGAAAAATTAACAATAAAAACAATTACTTGTAATTATTCACTCTTATCAAATTTCAACAAAAAGCCCCAAATTAGTGAAATCAGCCAAGGCGGCGCACCGAGTTGGTGCTGAAGTAATGTTTATCGCCCTTAGATCTGGGGGAGCCTGCCTGGCCGCTAAAAGCCCTCAGCCGCAGCTGATAACAGTGTCAGACACGCCACGGCCCGCTCGCCCGCACTCTGCGGGACGAAGATGTGATCGTGGTAAAAGCCGGCGACCACATTGGCGCTAATGGCCTCGGAGGCAAGGGCTTGCGATACGGCGGCAGTCAGCCCCACCGCCTCCAAGCTCGAGTGAATATTGAGCGTGATGCGCGCCATGGGCTCGCTGCAGACATCAAACTGTTCGGCTCTTTCCCAAGGGACAATTAAGGTTGTGCCTTCAATCTCGCGAAAGGTTGCGAGTGCATACTCCGCAACATACTCGTTCGAAACCTCGGTCACCGACACGAAGGCCCATATCTGGTCGTCCAGTGATGGCGACATCTGCGCGATCAACGTCAAAAGATCGGACTCGCCTGCGCCAACGGCTTTATTCGCGCTCATTTACGACAATCCTGATGAAATTAGGAGATACCCTATCATGCACGCCAAAACCAACTATGGAATCGCTTGATCGCCCCACTAGCTTGAGTAGACTGGCATAAAGCAGTGTGGGGGAAGTGTAATGTCACCAATCCATGTGGCAGACAGTGTTCGCATAGCGCTCGGTACGGATAGCGACTGCCAAGCTTTAGGTGACGCATTAGGTCAGACCGCCCTACCCACTATAATGTGTGACACCGTCCAGGGGTTGATCGACTTTCAACCCGCGGCGGTAGTGCTCGATAGGCAGCTCGCCAGCTCAACCACCATCAGCGAACTTAGGGAAGCGCTTCCCAATGTCGTGTTTATTGCGCGAAGCGAGCTCACACGCGATGTGGAGTTCCCTCTCTCAGGCGATATCGACACACAGTTGCGACTCATCAAAACTGCCTGCGAACTATTTGCTACGCGCTCTCAAGCGCACGAATACCGCGAGATGGCAGCATCGGCAGAGGCGGATCTGACACGGCTAACGGATATTGGTGTTGCGCTGTCCGCCGAGCGCGATCTCGACAAACTGCTGGAGCGAGTTCTCGAAGCCGCGCAGGACACAGCCTGCTGCGATGCAGCCTCCATCTACCTTCTTGACGACAAGGTCGATCCGGCAGAGCTAGTGTTTAAACTCACTCGCAACGACTCGCTGGAAATTGCCTTCAAAGAGGACCGATTCCCGGTCAGTCAGACCTCAATCTCTGGTTATGTTGCGCTTACGGGCGAGTCGATCCACTGTGAGGACGTGTATCTCATGGGGCCAGAGCAGCCGTTCCGCTTTAATCAGGATTTCGATAAACGCGCCGGTTATCGTACACGCTCGCTCTACTGTGTCCCCATGATCAATTACCAAGGTAAGGTCGTTGGCGTCCTGCAGGTCATCAACCGAAAACGCAACCGCACTGACATCATTACCGCCGAGAACGCCAAAGCACTGGTCATTGATTTCGATCCGCAGGTTCAGGAGTCGATAAAGGCGCTAGCGAGTCTGTCGGCAGTCGCTATCCAGACACGGATGTTGGTCGACAGTATCAACAACCTCTTTGAAAACTTCGTGAACGCCTCGGTTGCCGCCATTGAACAACGTGACCCGACAACCAGTGGTCACTCGTTCCGTGTTGCTGATCTTAGTGTTGCACTCGCGCGCGCCCTACCTCAGGCGAACCGTAGCGATCTCATTCGCTTTGATCCCACCGATGCGCGATTACGTGAGCTCCGCTACGCCTCCCTGCTCCATGACTTTGGCAAGGTTGGGGTTCGAGAGCACGTACTCATGAAAGCCAAGAAACTCTACGACTGGGAGTTCTCTGAGCTTCGCTACCGATTGGCACTCGCCGAGCAGACGATGCGGGCGGATGCGGCAGAGTCCATCTTGAAACTCTATGAGCGAGGTCAAGTGGACAGCGCGAAACTCGCTGAGATCAAGGCACGTCATGCGGAGGACAGTGAACGCCTTCAGCAATTCATGGCTACCGTGGTTCGATCTAATGAGCCGTCACTTCTGCCGGATGAGTGTAAGGAGAATCTGGGGGCCCTGAGTGGTTTCGAGTGCGCGGATGCCGAGGGCACCGTAACGCCACTACTCAACGACACCCATCTCGAAGCGCTGTCCATGGCCAAGGGCAGCTTGACGCTCGCCGAGCGCAAGGAAATCGAATCGCATGTGGTGCATACCGCGAATTTCCTGCGCATGATCCCCTGGACGGACGAACTTGCCGGCATTCCGGATATTGCCGGACGTCACCACGAGAAGCTCGACGGCACCGGGTATCCCGATGGACTTGTGGCCAGTGACATTCCGCTTCAATCGCGAATCATGACGATTTGCGACATATACGATGCGTTGACGGCCACCGACCGGCCCTACAAGAAAGCGGCACCGGATGAAGTCGCTTTCCGCATTCTGCGCGAGGAAGCCCATAACGGCATGCTAGATCGTGACATCGTTGAACTCTTCATTGGTACCGACACACCCGCCTTTGTTAGAGGTCGCGAGTACCCGCGTATTGACTCAGGGTGCGAAACCGGTCACAGCCATTCGGTCTGTGATCCCGACACGCATACTCACTGACGCCAATGAGCGTACTCCCCGACTCGACTGAGGCATTAATCGCCCACTTTTCTGACCTCCCTGACAATCAGCAAAGCTTCTATTTGGCACTGTTTGGTCGCCAGAACATCAATGAGGGTGATATTTTCCTGCCACAGCTAGCAGAGCACCTACACCGGCAAGGCGAGAACCTGCTGGCGCTGACGGTGATTGAGCGCTGCGGATTCTCGGAAAATGGCTTGCTGGAGGAATGTGCGCTTTTCGAGGAGCTGTTACTCACCAAAATCAAAGTGCTTCATGCGCTCCACAGTTACGGACGCGCTCGACGACTCGCTGAAAACATGCAGTCACGACTCAGCGTGGCCAGTCTTCAACTCACAGGCAATCTCGCAAGCATTATTAAATCGCAAGCCCTCGCCGGGGCATCGAGCGAACAACAGCGTCTGCTCGAGCAATCGCTTGAGCTTTATGGCCTTGCATTCACCGAGCCCTTGTTTGAGGGAAGCTACTGGTTGGGCGTCAACGCACTGGCCATCGCCAGTTGTCTGGGCCAGCAGGACTATGTCAGTCGATACCTGGAAATCGTGAGGCGGGATTGTCTTCAGGCTAGCAATCAGCACCATGAACCTGACTTCTGGACACTTGCTACTATGGCAGAACTTGATCTTATTGAGCTTCTCAACCACCGCGATGCCGAGCCCGAGCAGATCATGGGTATGCTCAAATCCTACGAGCGCGC